>JAWLEL010000371.1:0-2944 GCA_041686165.1 Lentibacter sp. | reverse complement strand
GCGGTGCAGGAGCCGCGCGCGCGCTTTCTCGAATCGCTGGCGCAGGGCGCGCCGCGGGGCGCGGAGAAGCTGGGCGATCCGCTGGCCAGCGCTATCGAGGCCGGCTTCACGGACGCATCGCCGCGGGCGCATCTCGCCGCGCTGATGGAGAGCGGGAAACTCGGCGAGGCGATCCTGACGGCCGCGGGCGACATGGCACGGGGTATCGACGGGGACTGGCCTGCGATGAAGAGTGCCATTGCCGCACTCAGATCCATGGGACTCGAGAATGTTTCGCGGCGCGCGGCGCTTGAAATGTTGATCTTGCGGCGTGGTGGGTGAGGATGGCGGCCTGGCTGGGCATGTTTCTCGAGGCCAAGGCGGCGGAGGCCGGGGCGGCGCGCAATACACTTGAAGCCTATGCGCGCGATCTGAACGATTTCCTCGGCTGGTGTGCAGGCAAGGGGCTGGAGGCGGGTTCACTCACCCGCTCCGAGATCGAGACCTATCTCGTGGCCTGCGAGGCCAGCGGGCTGGCGCAGTCGACGCGCGCGCGACGGCTTTCGGCGATCAAGCAGTTCTATCGCTTCGCCTACGAAGAGAGGCTCAGGGGCGACAATCCGGCCATCGAGATCAAGGGGCCGGGTCGCTCCAAGGCCTTGCCCAAGGTTCTTTCCGAGGCCGAGGTAGACCGTCTGCTGGCCGCGGCGGGCGAGGCAGGCCGCACCGAGGCGGACAGGCTGCGCAACCGGTGTCTTCTGGAGTTGCTCTATGCAACGGGCATGCGCGTGAGCGAGCTGGTGAGCCTGCCGGTTTCGGCGGCGCGGGGTGATCCGAAGCTTCTCCTGGTGCTGGGCAAGGGCGGCAAGGAGCGGATGGTGCCGCTGTCGCCGGGTGCGCGTGCGCTCGTGCAGGCATGGCTTGCCGCGCGGGATGCGGCCGAGGCGGCCGAGCGCAAATCGGGCAAACCGGGCTCGAAGTTCCTGTTCCCATCACGGGGCAGGGCCGGGCACCTGACGCGCAACGCCTTCTACCTGCTGCTCAAGGATATCGCCGTGCATGCCGGTATCAGCCCCGGCAAGGTCAGCCCGCACAAGCTGCGCCATGCCTTCGCCACCCACCTGCTGGCCAACGGCGCCGATCTGCGCGCCATTCAGACCCTTCTCGGACATGCCGATGTGGCGACCACGGAAATCTACACCCATGTGCTTGAAAAGCGGCTCGCCGACCTGGTGCTCAACCATCACCCGTTGTCGAAGGATTGAACGGCAGGGCTTGAAAAGCGCGCGGAGATGGCTTCATAAGCGGCAGAGTTTTCACTTGGAGGAATAAATGGACCCGGAAATGGCCTCGGCGGACGGGGCGTATTGGATGATTGCCGCGGGAATTGGCTTCCTGCTTGTTCTTTCGGGTTTCTTTTCAGGCAGCGAGACGGCCCTGACGGCCGCGTCGCGCGGAAAGCTGCGCACCCAGGCAGACAAGGGCTCGCGCGGTGCCGAGCGGGCGCTGCAGATCACCGAGGACAACGAGAAGCTCATCGGCTCGGTCCTGCTGGGCAACAATCTCGTCAACATCCTCGCCGCCTCCCTGGCGACCTCGCTGTTCACGCGGCTTTTCGGAGAAAGCGGTGTGGCGCTGGCGACGCTGGTGATGACCTTGCTGGTTCTGATCTTCGCCGAGGTGCTGCCCAAGACCTACGCCATCACCAACGCGGAGGCCGCCGCATCACGCGTCTCTGCGCCGATCGCTATGGTGGTCAAGGTCTTTGCCCCGATGGTCAGCGCCGTGCGCTGGCTGGTGCGGATCATCCTGCGGCTGTTCGGTGTGAAGACGGACCCGGACAGCCATATCCTCGCCGTGCGCGAGGAGATTGCAGGGGCGATCTCGCTGGGCCACTCCGAAGGGGTCGTGCAGAAGGAAGATCGCGACCGTATCCTTGGGGCGCTCGATCTCGGTGAGCGCGTTGTCGAGGAAATCATGCTTCACCGCTCCGGGATAGAGATGATCGACGCCGATCTCGAGCCGCAGGAAATCCTCGACCGGTGCCTCAAGAGCAACCATACGCGGCTGCCGCTCTTCAAGGATGAGCCGGACAATATCATCGGCGTCATTCACGCCAAGGACCTGTTGCGGTCCATGCACAAGCAGATGATCAGTGCGGGCGACGTGGAAGCGGCCTTCACGGAGTTCGATCTGGATGACGTGGCCATGGAGCCCTATTTCGTCCCGGAGACGACGACGCTTGACGACCAGATGCGCGAATTCCTGCGCCGCAGGACGCATTTCGCGCTGGTCGTGGACGAGTATGGCGTCTTGCAGGGGCTGATCACGCTGGAGGACATTCTTGAAGAGATCGTCGGGGAAATCACCGACGAACACGACCCTGCGGCGGATCACTACGTGGTGCGCTCCGATGACGGGAATTTCTTCGTCGAGGGCGCGATGACCATCCGCGATCTCAACAGGGAGCTGGACTGGTCCTTGCCGGACGAGCATGCCAACACGGTGGCGGGGCTGGTGATCCACGAGGCGCAGATGATCCCCGAAATGGGGCAGGTCTTCTCGTTCCACGGGTTTCGCTTCACGGTCTACGAGCGCACGGAGAACCGCATCACCAAGCTCAAGATCCGGCCGCTCTGAGGGGGCGACGGTGCTGAAATCCGGTGCGGATTTCGGGTCGATTTCATGCGATGAAATCGGAGACGGTGCCCGGAATCGTCGCACAATTCCGGACCGTTTTCCGCGACGGAAAACGGCTCAGCCGTCCAGCTTCACCAGCGCGTGGCGTTTCTTGCCGGCCGAGAGCTTGACGGTCTGCGCCAGCATGTCGGCACCGAACATCTGCCCGGGGTCGCTCACCGCCGCATCATTGGCCTTCGCGCCGCCTTCGGCGATGAGGCGCTTGGCCTCCTTGCCGGAGGACACGAGGCCCGATTTGACGAAAAGCTGCGCCGCCGAGATCGCC
>JAWLEL010000370.1:0-2956 GCA_041686165.1 Lentibacter sp. | reverse complement strand
CCGAGAAGCGGATGATCGCGGTCAACCGTGCCTGGGAAGAGATCGAGAAGGCGCAGGCCTGATGCGCATCGCCACCTACAATGTCGAATGGTTCAACAACATCTTCGACGACGAGGCAAACCTGCTTTTTGATGGTGGCTGGTCGGGGCGCTACGACGTGACGCGCCAGCAGCAGATCGAGGCACTGGGGATCGTGTTCACGGCGCTCGATGCCGATGCGATCATGGTGATCGAAGCCCCCGACGAGAGCCGCCATCGCCGCACCGTTCCGGCGCTGGAGGAGTTCGCGCGGAGTTTCGATCTGCGCGCGCGCAAGGCGCTTCTCGGGTTTCCCAATGACACGCAGCAGGAGATCGCCCTGATGTATGACCCGGGCGCGCTCTGCGTGCGGCACGATCCGCAGGGCGAGCCGACGGGCAAGAAGGGCTCGCGTGATGTGCCGCGTTTCGACGGCACCTTTCGGATCGATCTCGATATCGACGCGCAGGAAGACCGTGTCACCTTCTCCAAGCCGCCCCTCGAGATTGCCGTGAAAACGGCTGGTGGGCTGGCGCTCAGGATGATCGGCGCGCATCTGAAGTCGAAGGCGCCGCACGGGGCGACAACACCCGACGAGGCCATGAAACTTTCGATCGAGAACCGCCGCAAACAGCTCGCGCAGGCGATCTGGCTCAGGCAGCGTGTCGAGGCGCACCTGGAAAAAGGCGAGAGCCTGATGCTGATGGGGGATCTCAACGATGGCCCGGGGCTTGATCAGTATGAGGATCTCTTCGGGCGCTCCTCCGTCGAGATCATCATGGGCAGCCGAGATGCGCCCGGGCTCGTGGACCCGCATGCACGGCAGGGGCTGCAGCGCAGGCTGGGGGCAACGCCAACATCGGCGCGTTTTTACCTCCATGAGCAGGGGCGCTATCTCCAGGCGCTCCTCGATTATATCATGGTCTCGCCCGACCTCGCCGCCAAGCGGCCCGCATGGCGCATCTGGCATCCATTCGATGATCCGGGGTGCTACCGCAGCCCGGAGCTGCGCGATGCTCTGCTGGTGGCGTCGGACCATTTTCCCGTCACGCTCGATATCGACATTTGAGCCGGGGATCGGCCCATCGTATTTCGTGGTCTTTGGAATGTTGCAAAAACCGCCTATATTGGGGGCATGAGACAGTTATCTTCAAGTGTCATCTTCGCGCTCGCCCTCGCCGGCTCGCCTGCTTTCGCTGAGGAGGAAAGCGGCGGCTCGCTCATCGAGGAGGGGGCACGTCTCTTCATGGAAGGTATCATGAAGGAGATGGAGCCCGGCGTTCAGGAGCTTCAAAAGCTGCTGGAGGGAATGGAACCGGCCTTTCGTGACTTCGCCAAGGAGATGGGCCCGGCCTTGGCTGACCTGATGGACGAGGTCGAGGACTGGAGTGCCTATCACCCGCCCGAGATCCTGCCCAACGGCGATATCATCCTCCGCAAGAAAGAGCCCGATGAGCCCCTCAAGGAGCCCCTGGAGGAGGGGGAAATCGAGCTTTGAATCAGGTCTTGAGAATGACTTCCGGCTTTGCGGGGAAGGCTGCGGCGAGCGAGTTGAACCGTGCCTCGGCCACCTCGCCGAAGAGCGGGGCGGTATCCTGGCTCAGTGTCAGTTCGAGCACGCGTTTCTTCGGGTAGAGCCGGAGCGCACCGATCTGCGTGTCCTGGCCCAGCCAGAGCATGGCACCGAAGCGCATGGCCTTGCCAACGGTTTCGGCGATGCGCTGGTCTGCGTCCGGGAGCAAGTCGATGATCTCGCCGAAGCGGTCCGACCCCCGCGAGTTGGAGTAGCGGTAAAGCAGGGCAAGGCCCAGGAAGACACGCTCGGAGTGGCGCAGGCCGCCGAGATTGGCCTGGGTTGCCAGGTCGAAACAGGTTTCGGCGCGGTAGTCCGGGTGCGCCCGCCAGTTCACGTCATGCAGAAGGCAGGCGGCCTTGATCAGCCGCAGCCGTGCGGGCGGGGCCGACTTGAACAGCGGCAGGATGAATTCGTAGAGCCTGCGGCCGAACCCGGGCAGACGGGCGTCTTTCGCCTCCGAGAAATGGCAGGCTTCGATGAGCGGATCGCGGTCGCGCAATGGCTGGGGCATCTGCTCGTAAAGCATGCCTTCGCGGATGCCGTAGGAGCTGATGGCGATGTCATGGGGGCGGAATTCGCGGACGACTTCCTTGAGCACTTCGGAGGCGATGGGGACGAGTTTCATCCTGTTGGACGAGACGCCGCAGAGGCTGCGCAGCTCTTCGGGATCGGTCTGGGAAATGAACTTCGCCGTGGCGGTCACGGCCTTGCGGCTCATGCGGTATTCGTGGAGCACGGGGAGAGCATAACCCTGCCTTGCCATGTCGATCTTGGCGATGGCGCGCCAGGAGCCGCCGACGAGGAAGAGGCGGTTGTGCTGGGGGCCGAGGCGGGCGTGCAAGTCACTGAGAGTATTGCGGATTATCTCCTTGCGGGCCTTCCTGCCGCCCTTGACCCCATTGAGTTGCTGGGGGCCGAGAGAGGAGCTCACGCATTTGCCGACCTCGCCGCCCGAGATTTCGGCCAGTTCCATCGACGCGCCGCCGATGTCGCAGACAAGGCCGTAGGAGCCGGGCCAGCCCAAGAGCACGCCCTGCGCGGAGAGGCGGGCCTCTTCCTCACCGTCGATGACGAAGAGCTTGAGGCCGGTCTCCGCCTCCACGAGGTCGCGGAACTCGGGGCCGTCCTCGGCCTCGCGCACGGCGGCCGTGGCCACGGCGGTCAGCTCGCCCGCGCCCATGCCGTGCGCCACCCGCACGAACCTGCGGATCGCGCTCAAAGCCCTTGATCTTCCTGAAGGATTCAGCCTGCCGGTCTGGGCGATCCCCTCGCCGAGGCCGCACATGACCTTCTCATTGAAGAAGTAGGCGGGGCTGCGTGCAGCACCGTCGAAGACGACCAGACGGACCGAGTTGGAGCCCA
>JAWLEL010000369.1:0-2968 GCA_041686165.1 Lentibacter sp. | reverse complement strand
AGCTCGGTGCCGACTTTCATTGTCGCCTCGCAACATGCCGTCCCCGGTGCGCAGCCGCCCGATCTCTGGCTCAAGGTGATCGACGAGATCATGGAGCAGCAAGGCGAATGACATTCTCGTATCGTGCATTGATCGGGCTCTTGCTGGCGGTCATCGGCATCGGCACGGTCTTTTTCAGGTATGCGGAAGGCTGGAGCTGGCTCGATTCCTATTTCTTCACGGTGGTGACGCTCTCCACCGTGGGCTATGGCAATCTCGTGCCGGCAACGGCGATCGGCAAGATCGGCACCACCGTCTTCATCTTCCTTGGCCTCGGGGTCTTCGCCCTGGCGATCCAGCAGTTCGGACATTTCGCCGTCCTGCGACGGCACCGGAAAGTGATCGAGAAACGCAAGGCAGACCGTGCGAAAGGCGACACAGAAGATGAGTTCTGACTTGCGCATTGGCCGCGTCGAGTTCGTCGCCCTCATGGCGATGATGACGGCGATGACGGCCTTCTCGATCGACTCCATGCTCCCGGCCCTGCCCGAGATCGCCGCAGAGCTGAGCCCCGATGCGCCCAACGCGGCGCAGCTCATCCTGTCGTCCTTCCTCGTCGGCATGGGGATCGGCACTTTCTTCACCGGCCCGCTCTCGGACGCATTCGGGCGCAAGCCGATCATCTACGCGGGCGGGGCGATCTACATCGTCGCGGCCGTGCTTGCCTGGGCGGCCCAGACGCTCGAACTGGTTCTGGCTGCGCGCTTTCTGCAAGGGGTCGGCATGGCCGGGCCGCGCATCGTCACACTGGCGATCATCCGCGACCTCTTCGCAGGTCGCCAGATGGCCAAGCTTGTCTCCATCGTCATGATGATCTTCACCCTGGTTCCGGCGGTCGCCCCGCTGCTCGGCGCTTTCGTGATAGATCTTGCCGGCTGGCGCGGCATTTTCGTCTCCTTCGTGCTCTTCTGCGTCACCGTGCTTACCTGGATGACCTTTCGCCTTGACGAAACTCTGCCTCGCGCCAATCGGCGTCCGTTCAAGGCCGGTGTGATCCTCGCCGCGATACGCGAGATGATGGGCAGTCCGATGGTGCGCATCGTTCTGGTGGTGCAGACCCTTTGCCTCGGGATGCTCTTCGGCGCGCTCAATTCCGTGCAGCCGATTTACGAGGTCACCTTCGGGCGCGCCGAGAGCTTTCCCTATTGGTTCGCTCTCGTGGCGACCTGCGCCGGCGGCGCCAGCTTCGTGAATGCCAAGCTCGTGGTCCGTGTCGGCATGCGGCTGATGGTGACAGCGACGCTTCTGTCACAGCTCTTCCTGTCGCTCGCGATGATCGTTCTGACCCTGCTCGATCTGCCCGATCCGCTCTATTTTCATCTCTTCGTCTTCTGGCAATTCACGCTTTTCGCCATGGCGGGCCTGACGCTGGGCAACCTCAATGCGCTGGCGATGGAGCCTTTGGGCCATATCGCGGGCACGGCGGCCTCGGTGATCGGGGGCGTGTCAACTGTCGGGGCCATGCTCTTCGCCGTTCCCATCGGGTTGGCGTTCGACGGAACGCCGCGCCCGGTCGCCATCGGGGTCTTCGTGCTTGTCGTCGTCTGCACCGCGCTCATGCACCCGCTGCACAGGCTCGAGCGGCAGGCGCGCTGACCGGGGTATTTTCCGCAGACGCGCGCGTGCCGGATCACTCCAGAAGGATCGTCCCGGTCAAGGCGGCGATACCGCTCAGGGCCAAGGTCATGCCACCTTGCGTTTCTTCAATCGAGAGCGTGCCGCGTTCCGGATGCTCAAGCATGATACTGCGCTCCGAGATCCTTGCGCTGAACCCTTTCGCACGCGCGCTGGGAAGGGTGACGATGACCCTGCCGATCTCGCCATCAGCGGATTTCTCGATCTCGATCGAGATGGTGCGTGCGCCCCGGCGAGAGGCACATTTCAGCCCAAGCTCGATGGACGATGGCGCCTTGCGCGCCCCATCCAAAGCGCACCTGACGCGCATCTGGTTTTGAGTTTCGACATCGAGAAACGCGCCCTGCCCGCTCCAGGAGCCCAGGAAGGTGTCAAATGACAAGGCATATGCCGGGAGCGCGGCGGTCAGTTGCATCACGCCGCAAAGCAAGACTGTCGCAATTCTAGTCGTGAGCACGGGCTGCATCCCTGAAAAGTGCTGGCAACAGCAGGACATCTGCGAGCCATGCTACCAACAGAGCCAGGATCATCAACCCCCCGAGTGTCACCAGTCCCGGCAGGGTCGAAAGCAGCAAGGGCGAGAATCCGGCCGCCAGAACAACTGTCGTGAGAAAGACCGGCTCGAACGCCCTGTCGAGCCCTCGCATCACCGAAAAGCCCTCTGCGCCCTTCGCGGCTTTTCCGCCCCACAGGATATGTGTCGTGTCATCGACAACAAGGCCCGAGACGAGGATCATCGCGACGGCGGCAGCAACGTTGATCCAGCCCACGGCCAGCAGCATGAAGACGTATATCGCGAAGATCGGCAACGCGTTTGGGATGAAGCTTGCCAATGCGATCCGCACGGACTTCATCAAGAGGCCGATCACAACGGCATGCAGCGCAAAGCAGGCGAAGAGGATGTATTGAAGATTGGTGATGATCTTCAGCACAGTCCGGGCGACATTGGACGGGTAGCCCGACACCGTGACAGCCCCGACCTCGGAGAGGATATCCTCGATCCGCTCCTTCTCGGCCTCGATCCCGCTTGCCGATGCGTCGAAGCGGATCGGATAGGGCAAGACGAAACGGCCATCTTCGGTCCGCAGGTCATCGGCCTCGGCGTCCGTCCAATCCGCCAGTCCGTAGACTTCGGCGATCTTCTCCTCGGCGGCCATATCGCCCTCAGGCGTGAGCGTGAAGAAAATCGGCGCCAGCGTCAGGCCCGCCTCGCTGGCATGATCGAAAGCCCGGGCCATCTCGCCATCGGGGATGTTCTCGTGAAAGGTGAAATCCGACGGGGTGGTCAGGGCGA
>JAWLEL010000368.1:0-3001 GCA_041686165.1 Lentibacter sp. | reverse complement strand
ATAAGCCAGGATTCGCCCGGCCAGAAACGCTTGCTCCAGCGCCTCCACCGGAAGATCGACCGCCTCGCGCGCGTCTCCATAGACCGCCGCGAGCCGCTCTCTGAGCGCCTTCTCCGATGACCAGCTGCGCGCCGCGACAGCCGCCTCGATCGTGCTGGCCGACTGGCCCATGCGGATCGCCTCGACGACGGTCCAGCGCCCTGTCCCCTTCTGCCCGGCCGCATCGCCGATCAAATCGACGAAAGGCGCGCCGTTCTCCTCGTAGGACAAGAGCTTGCCGGTGATTTCCACAAGGTAGGATCTGAGCGCCCCGCGGTTCCAGGCCTCGAACTGCCGGCCGATCTCCCGTGCCGCCATCCCCTTGCCGAAGCGCAGCAGCGCATAGATTTCGGCGATCATCTGCATGTCGGCATATTCGATCCCGTTGTGGACCGTCTTGACGAAATGCCCCGCTCCATCCGGCCCGAGATGATCGACGCAAGGGTCGCCCTCGTAATCCGCCGCGATCGCGCGCAGCATCGGCTCGAGCTGCGCCCAACTGTGCGCCGTGCCCCCCACCATGATGGAAGGCCCGTGCCGCGCGCCCTTCTCGCCGCCCGACACGCCCATGCCGACGAAATGCAGATCATCCCTGGCCAGCGCCGCCGAGCGGCGGCGCGTGTCGTTGAAATTGGCGTTGCCCCCGTCGATGATCGTGTCGCCCGGCTCCAGAAGCGGCGTGATCGCCTCTATCATCGCATCCATCGGCGCGCCCGAGGGGATCATGAAAAGGATCACCCGCGGCGTCTTCAAACCCCGCACGAAATCATCCAGCGCTTCATGCGGATGCAGCCGGTCGGCCAGCTCGCCCGCCTCGGAGATGAAATCACCGATCCACTCGGTCTCGCGGTTCGTCACCGCCACGTCGAAGCCCTGCTCGGCAAGGTTCAGCGCGAGGGCGCTTCCCATGGTCCCCAGCCCGTAAACACCGATATTCGCCTGAGCCATGTCACCCTCCCCTTTTGCGCTATCACCCGTGCGCCAACACCTTTGTGCTACATCGCACCCAGAGGCGCAACACGGGGAAACCGCGGCCCGAGGACGTCGCCGCAGGCGTAAGGACGAGACATGCTGCGCGCCGCAAGGCGCACACTCTGCTCAGACTCCGAGACACCAACGCATGATCGCCTTCTGCGCGTGCAGGCGGTTCTCGGCCTCGTCGAAGACGACCGAGCTGGGCCCGTCCATCACCGCACTGGTCACTTCTTCTTCCCGGTGCGCGGGCAGGCAATGCATGAAGAGCGCGTCCGCTTTGGCGTGGCGCATCAGCTCCTCGTTCACCTGGTAGGGCCGCAGCATGTTATGCCTGCGCTCCTTCGAGCTCTGGCTGTCATGCATGCTCACCCATGTGTCCGTGACGACGAGATCAGCGCCCGCGACGGCCTTCTTCGCATCGCGCTCGATGCTCACATTGACGCCCGCCTTGCGCGCCAGCCCGACGAACTCGGCCTCCGGCTCGAGCTGCACGGGGCCGGTGAACACCATGTCGAAGCCGAACTGCGCCGCCGCATGCAGGAAGGACGCGCAGACATTGTTCCCGTCCCCGGCCCAGACGACCTTCTTGCCCTTGATCGGGCCGCGATGCTCCTCGTAGGTCATGATATCGGCCATGATCTGGCAGGGGTGGGTGCGGTCCGTCAGCCCGTTGATCACCGGCACATCGGCAAACTCGGCCATCTCCTGCAGCACGCTCTCGTCGAAGGTGCGGATCATGATGAGGTCCACGTAGCGGCTCAACACGCGCGCCGTGTCGGCGATGGTCTCGCCATGCCCGAGCTGCAGGTCCGCACCGGAGAGCACCATGGTCTCCCCGCCCATCTGCCGCACACCCACATCGAAGCTCACGCGCGTGCGCGTCGAGGGCTTCTCGAAGATGAGCGCGACCATCCGGCCCGCGAGGGGCAGGGCGTCGTCCGGCTGGCCCTTGGGGCGCCCGGCCCGTGCGTCCTTCATCTCGCGCGCATTGGCGATGATGCCCGCAAGGGCGTCTGCGTCCGTCGTGTGAATGTCGAGAAAATGGTTCATCATTTCAATCCTTCTGCGCGACTGTCAGGGCCGCTGTCTCGATCCGTTTCATCGCCTCGGCGATGTCCTCTTCAGTGATGTTGAGCGCAGGCAGGAGCCGGATCACGTTGTCCGCCGCGGGGACAGTGATCAGCCCGGCGTCATAACACGCCTGCACAAGCTCGCTATTGGCTCCCTTGCACTTCAGCCCCAGCATGAGCCCCGTGCCGCGCAGCTCTTCGAAGACATCGGGATGCGCCGCGACGAGCCCTTCCAGGCTCTGGCGGAACTGGCCGGCGCGGCGGTTCACTTCCTCGAGGAAGCCTTCATCCGCCACGATGTCCATCACCGCCTTGCCCACGGCGCAGCCAAGCGGGTTGCCCCCGTAGGTGCTGCCATGGGTGCCCGCCGTCATGCCGCTGGCCGCCTCTTCGCTCGCCAGCACGGCCCCGAGCGGGAAGCCCCCGCCGATCCCCTTGGCGACCATCATGATGTCGGGCGTGATCCCCGCCCATTCATGGGCGAAAAGCTTGCCCGTCCGGCCCACGCCACATTGCACCTCGTCGAGAATGAGCAGCGCGCCGGTCTCATCGCACAGCGCGCGCAGCCCCTGAAGGCACTGGTCTGGCAGGGTGCGAATGCCGCCTTCGCCCTGCACCGGCTCGATCATCACCGCCGCCGTCTTTTCGCTCACGGCCGCCTTGAGCGCGTCATGATCGCCCCAGTCCAGATGCGTGAAGCCGCCCAGGACCGGGCCGAAACCCTTGACCATCTTCTCGCTGCCCGCCGCCGCGATCGCCGCTGTCGAGCGCCCGTGGAACGCGCCGGAGAAGGTGATGATCTCGGTGCGGTCTTTCTGGCCTTTGTCATACCAGTATTTCCGCGCCATCTTCACGGCCAGTTCGCAAGCCTCCGTGCCCGAATTGGTGAAGAACACCGTGTCGGCAAAGCTGTTGTC
>JAWLEL010000367.1:0-3019 GCA_041686165.1 Lentibacter sp. | reverse complement strand
CCGTGATCCGCTCCGAGAAGAACAGGACCGAAGCGAAGATCGAGAAGATCACCTCGACCTGCCCGACAGCGAAAACATAGGCGGCATTCATCAAGGTGAACGCCCAGAACCAGCCAAGCGAGCCGCCGAGCCCGGCCAGCCCGATCCAGACGGCCTGCCTCCACGCGCCAAGCACCGCCGCAAGTTGGCCGCGCTCGCGGGCATGAAGCCAGAGGCTCAGCCCGATGGTCTGGCTCACGGTGACACAGGCCAGCGTAAACAGCGCGCGGGCTAGCGCATCGTCAGTCAGTACTTCGAATGTCGCGCCACGGTAAGCCACTGCCGAGACTGCAAAAAGCAGCCCCGACAAAAGTCCCAGCCCCGCCGACGGGTTGGCCGCCCGGCGCAAGACACCGCCGATGCCTTCGGGCACGTCCGATAGGATGAGCACACCTACGAGCCCCACGGCAATCGCCATCAACGCACCAAAGCTCACCGTATCGCCGAGCACGAGAAAGCCAACCAGCGCAGTCAGCATGACTTCTGTCTTCTTGAAGGTGATACCCACGGCAAAGTTGCGTCTCGCAAACAGGGCGACGACGCACCATGTCGCAAGGATCTGTGCCAATGCGCCACTGAACGCATAGAACCAGAATCGCGACCCTAGCGCCGGAAGCCCCTCCTCCTGCGCGAGCAGGTACACTAATGCCGCCGCAGTCACCAAGGGCGCCGAATAGAGAAACCGCGCCAAGGTCGCGCCTCCTGCCGAAAGCGCGCCCATGCTCAGCGACTTCTGCAGCATGAAGCGTAACGTCTGAAATGCCGCCGCCATGACGGCGAGAAAAACCCAAGCCATGCGCTGCTATAGCCCTCGGCTCACTCCCTTGGCCAGAGCGGATGCGGCACCGGGTCTTTCGCGCGTACCAGGTGCTTGGCAAGTACCTCGCGGTAGGAGCGGTAGTAATAACCCTCGTTGCGCCTAAGGAACGCTTCACGCTCCGCGCGGAACATCCGGGGGAGCTGATACCACGGTACGCCGGGGCGCGCGTGATGGACGACATGATAATTGTTGTTGAGAAACAGGAGCGCCAACAGCCCCTTGTCCTCGACGATCACGGTGCGTCCCTCGCTCTTTTCATGGGCGCGGTGCTCCAGGTAGGTGCGGATCTTCAGCAATGACAGCCCGCCATAGCTTGCCAGCAGGAAGGCCCAAAGCGGCATCTGCCCGAAAAAGAGGAACGCCGCGAAGACCAGCACAAGCGAGGGGATGTGCAGGAGCCATGCGTTCAGCACCACCCGGTCTCCAGCGCGTATCGCCTTGACGTCGTCCGCCATGAAATAGACCTGCCCGACAAGAGGCCCGACAAGCATCCGCCCCGCCAGCGTGTTATTGAACCGCAAGACGGCCTTGAGCCAGCGCGGATAACGCGCCCAGATCTTCGGGTCACGATAGTTCGTCTCGGGGTCGTCGTAGGGGTCGGTCAGGTTCTCGTCCTGGTGATGGATGAGATGCGTGTCGCGGAAGCGGCCATAGGGAATCGCCAGTGTGAGCTGCGGGAAGACGAGCAACTCGTTGAGCCAGCGCTTGCGCGTCGGGTGCCCGTGCAGCGCCTCGTGGCAGAGCGAGGAATGCTGCGCCGCCGAGAGCGCCACGAGGATCATCCCGAGGGGAAGCCAGAGCGCCGCCGCGGCACCGATCCCGGTGATCCAGGCTGCATAGCTCGCCGCGAGCAGCGCCAGTGTCGGCCACTCGACCTTGGGAACACGCAGCTCAGACATGGCGGTTCGCTCCCGCGCGGCCCCAGTCGATGCGCGTCCAGACCCGCTCGTAGACCAGATAGCTCAGGAACCCGATCACCGTGTTTGCCAATGCCATCGCACCGCCGACAGCGACCGAGCCCGTCGCCAAGAGCCCAACCAGGGACATCACGGCAAAACCGATAACATTCCAAAGGATCGCCTTGACGAGTGTGCGTCGCTTCGTCTCCACGGGTATTGCCTCCATTTTTGCTGGCACGTTCCGGCGTGACCTTGCGTCGCAGGTCGGGGTCGAACGCAGCTTGTCTGTCATGAAACGGTTACACCCGCAGAGCGCCACTGCGCAGGCCGAATCTGATTAACATTTCTAATCAGATGTGATATTGATCACCATATGCCGGAAAAAATCGACAAACGCCGCCGCGCGGCCCAGTTCCGCACCCGCCTCGCCAGCGCTATGGCAGAGACGGGCATGAGCCAGTCCCGCCTCGCCGCCCGAATCGGCGTCGACCGATCGACGCTCTCGCAGCTTCTCAAGGACGATGGCGCGCGCCTGCCGGGTGCGCAGGTGATCGGCGAATGCGCCGCCGCGCTTGGCGTCTCCGCCGACTGGCTTCTGTCGCTCTCCGACCGGCCTGAGACGGCCTCGCACCTGCTGGCCAATTCGCTCCAACTCACCGAGGCACCGCGCGCGATGATCGACGAGGCGATCTTCGGCTGGCACCGTGACGCTGCGGGATACAAGTTCCGCCATGTGCCCGCAACGCTGCCCGACATGCTCAAGACCCGCGAAATGCTCGCCTGGGAATACTCGCCACACCTGGGACGCACGGCGCAACAAGCCATCGGCGCGATGGAAGACCGGCTCACCTGGATTCGCCAGAGCCAGTCCGACTATGAGATCGCCATGCCGCTTTTCGAGATCGCCAGCTTCGTGCATGGGGAAGGCTACTATCGCGGCCTGCCCGCGGAGATCCGCGAAGGCCAGATCGCGCGCTTCAAGGACCTGCACGATCAGCTCTACCCACGGCTGCGCATCTATCTCTTCGATGCCCGACGCCTGTTCTCGGCGCCTGTGACGATCTTTGGCCCCCTGCTCGCCGCGCTCTACGTGGGCCGCGACTATCTCACTTTTCGTGATACCGAACGCATCTCCGCTCTGACGCAGCATTTCGATCAGCTTGTGCGTGCAGCCAGCATACCGGCGCGCGATTTCCCCGAACATCTCGACGCGATCGCCTCCGCACAGCCATGAGCGGACTTTGCTCCCGAGCGCCCCTTG
>JAWLEL010000366.1:0-3023 GCA_041686165.1 Lentibacter sp. | reverse complement strand
GTGATCGCGGCGATCGGCGGCGGCTCCAACGCCATGGGGCTGTTCTACCCGTTCCTCGACGACAAGAGCGTCAACATCATCGGCGTTGAAGCGGGGGGCAAGGGCGTCACGGACGAGATGCAGCATTGTGCCTCGCTCACGGGCGGGCGCCCGGGCGTTCTGCATGGCAACCGCACCTACCTGTTGCAGGACGATGACGGCCAGATCCTCGAGGGCTTCTCGATCAGCGCCGGGCTCGACTATCCCGGCATCGGGCCGGAGCACAGCTGGCTGCATGACATAGGCCGCGCCGAATATGTCTCCATCACCGACAAGGAGGCCCTGGAGGCCTTCCAGCTTGTCTGTGCGCAGGAGGGGATCATCCCCGCGCTGGAGCCGAGCCATGCGCTGGCGCATGTCATGAAGATCGCGCCGGACTTGCCGAGGGAGCATATCCTCGTGATGAACATGTGCGGACGCGGCGACAAGGACATCTACACTGTCGCCAAGCACCTTGGCTTCGACATGTCCGACACGGAAGGGCGCGAGGCGGATTGAGCGCCGCGCACTGCGCGCGGGCGGCCTGCCTCACGACTCGAGGAGTATGGTCTCGAATCCTTCGAACTCGGGCGCTCCCATCATGATGCCCTCTGTGCGGCCCTTGCCTGCGTTCTTGTGCGCGTCACGGAATTGTTGCGATTTCGTCCAGTTCTCGAAGTCTTCGCGGCTCTCCCAGATCGCATGGCTCGAATAGAGCCGGTGGCCGTCACCTTCGGGGCCCTTGAGGAGTCGGAACTCGCGAAAGCCTTTCATCTGTTTGAGCTGGGAGTCGCGGTTTTTCCAGATGTTTTCGAAATCTTCCTCGCGGCCCAGGGCAACGCGAAAGCGGTTCATGGCGATGAAGCTCATCTTTGTTCTCCGATTTTAGGGGCTGTGGCTCGCAGGACGGAATGTCGGGCTGGCATGTGCAGAAAGGCCTAGCAGGGCGGGGCTGCGCAGGCAATATCAGCCGACCGTGCCCTCATCTCAGAAGGCATGTTCCTGAAGCACGCGCATCGGCACGATCTCGAGCGCGCGGCCATGGGTGGCTTCGAGGCGCACCCTGGGCGCGCAGCCCTCGTCATGGGCCTGCAGGAAGCGCGCGGCGCAGAGGCACCAGGCGTCGCCCGGCTTGAGGCCTGCGAAGCCGAACTCGGGGCGCGGTGTGCTGAGGTCGTTGCCGACATACTTCGAATAGGCAAGGAACTCCGCCGTCATCACGGCGCAGACCGTGTGCGAGCCCATGTCGGCATCGCAGGTGTTGCAATGGCCGTCACGGAAATACCCTGTCATGGGGTCCGTGCCGCAAAGTTCGAGGTCACCGCCCAGCACGTTGATCGGATTGTCCGGCTCGGCCATCATTGTGCCGCCTCCGCCAGTGCACGGAACATGGCGATGTTGGAGCTGTTCACGCCATCGCCGCGAAACCCCTTGTCGGAGGCGTTCACCGCGATGACCACGCCCAGAGGCTTGTTGATATAGATATACTGGCCATAGACGCCGCGCGCGAAGAACTCGCCAGGCCCTGCGTCCGGTGCCATCCACCATTGGTAGCCATATTGCGACGCGCCCGCCTCCGTTCTGGCCGAGGGCCGCGTGCTGGCCGCGACCCAGGCGGCAGGAACGATCTGCTGCCCCTCCCAGGCCCCGTTCCGGAGGATCATCTGGCCGAACCGGGCATAATCGCGCGTGGTCAGGTTCAGACCGCCGAGCACGAAGGCCGCCTCGTAGCCATCCGTGACGTAGTAGGGCTCACGTTCAAGGCCAAGCGGGACGATGATGTGTTCGCTCATCAGATCGGCGATAGGGCGGCCCGTGGCACCGCGGATGACCATGGAGAGGACATGGGTGTCGATCGAGACGTATTTCCAGGCCTCACCCGGCTCGGCGATGGTCTCATCGAGGCCCGCTGCGAAGCCATCCATCGAGCGGCCAAGCGCGAGCACGCGGCCCATCTTGTTGATGTCGGACCAGAAGTCGAAATAGTCTTCGTTGAATTTCACGCCGCTTTCCATTTGCAGCACGTCCTCGATGCTCGCGCCGTCATAGGCCGTCCCTTCGAGGCCGGGGGCGTATCGGGTGACCGGGTCCTCGATGCTTTCGATCTTGCCCTCTTCGAGCATCACGCCGAGCAGCGCGGAGAGAAAGGACTTGGCCACCGACCAGGAGATGCGCAGGTCGTCGGGGCCTGTTCCGAGATGGTAGGCTTCGTGGCGCAAAAGCCCATCCTTCAGGACGACGATGGCGGTGACGGAGCGGTCTTCCACCCAAGGGTCATAGCCGTCCGGCAGCTCAAGGGGGCCGCCGATGGGCAAGGGTGAGACCGGCCCCTCGCCACGCGGGACAGGCGCGGAAAGGAACATCGTGTTCATGTTGGAGAAATTATGCGTGATCTTCTCTGCGCTGAACAAAGAATTCACCGCCATGACACGGGTGATCTCCTCACGCTTCCAGATGTAGAGGGCGACGCCCAGGATGATCAACGCGAGCAGGGCACGCCCGAGCCACTTGCCGAATGTTCGCATGATGCCTCCCGACTGTTTGAGACAGGATGCACCACGGCGCAGCCCAAGGCAATTGCCAGCTGACCTACTTGAACCTGTCGATGAGCTTTTGCATCGGGCTGCGCGTGTCGTCTTCCGGGGCGCCGGGCTGCTCGTCAGGCCTTGCAGCCTGCCTCGCTTGGGGCGCCTTTTCCCGGGACTGGTTGCGCGGCGGGTTCACGCGCAGCGAGACGGCGTTGAGAAAGCGGCCCGAGTCGCCATGTGCCAGCTCGGGCGCGCCGTCGGCCACGCCCCGCAGAACATCATCGAGCCAGGCCTCGTCGGCCTTTGGAAAGTCGCGCAACACGTAGCCCGAGACAGCATCCTTGTGCCCGGGGTGGCCGATCCCGAGGCGCACGCGCTGGTAATCGGGGCCGAGATGGGCATGGATCGAACGCAGCCCGTTGTGGCCGGCATGGCCGCCGCCCTGTTTCACTTTCACCTTGCCGGGGGCAAGGTCCA
>JAWLEL010000365.1:0-3031 GCA_041686165.1 Lentibacter sp. | reverse complement strand
TGCGCGTTGATGATCTCGGCGCTGCGCTCGGGGGCCTTGAAGTCGAGATCATTCGCGAAAGCCGGCATGAGCGATGTCGGCATGACCACGGCATCGACGCGCTCGAAAACCTGCGAATAGAGCCGTTGCAGCCGCAGGCGCTCCATCTGGGCGGTGATGTAGCCGCGCAGATCGAGCGGAGCATCGAAATGCGACACGAAGCTCTCCAGCCAGCCGCTGAAGGCTTCCGAGCCGTGTTCGCGGATGAAATCACCCGAAAAAAGTTCTGTCTCGGTCATCAGAAGCTCGCCCCAAAGGCGCATGGCGTGCTCGGTTTCGGGCAGGCGCACCTCCTGCGCCCTGTGACCCGCCTCCCGCAGCCCCTCCACCGCCTGCTCCATGGCCCGGAGCAGGCCCGGATGCGTGGGCGTCTCGAAAGGATGCGCGGCGATGCCGATGGTCAGTTTGCCCTCGCGCACTCGGCCGCTGCCGGGCGCGGATGTCCAGAGCGGATCGGCGCTGGAGCGGCCACGCATGGCGTCAAGCCCGAGCCGGACATCGGCCACATTGCGCGCGATCGGCCCCTGAACGGCCATGGCCATGGTGATCGGGGGGCGGCTTGGCGGTGCCGAGGGGTTGAACGCGGGCACACGGCCCATGGACGGGCGGATCGAGGCGACCCCGCAGCAGAAGGCCGGGTAGCGCAGCGAGCCGCCGAGATCATTGCCATGGGCGATGACGCCGATGCCGCTGGCGACGGCCGCCGCCGCCCCGCCAGAGGAGCCGCCCGGGGTCACGGCGCTGTTCCAGGGGTTGAGCGAAGTGCCGTGAAGCGGATTGGATGTGAACCAGCGCATGGACATCTCGGGAGTATTGGTCCGCCCGATCACCACGGCGCCCGCCGCGTGCAGGTTGGCTGCCACGGCTGAATCTGCCGGTGAGGCATTGTTCTCGAAAACCGGCAAGCCGTTGGTGTTGGGATAGCCTTCGAGATCCACGTTCACCTTCAAGGTCACCGGTGCGCCGTGGAGCACCCCGCCATCCACTTGGCCCGCGTCAATCGCCCGCGCGCGGGCCATGGCCTCGTCCACCCTCTGGACAACGGCATTGAGCGAGGGGTTCAGCGCCTCCATCCGCGCGATATGGGCCTCGGTCACGGCGACAGCGGAGACCTCCTTGTCGCGCAAGCGCTTCACCGTCTCGGTTGCGCTCCATGATGTGGTCTCGTTCATTCCCCGCCTCCCTCAAACATGAATGCCCAGCCTAGGCGCGCACCGCGGCATTGTGAAGGCTTGAGCGCGGCCCGCTGCGGCGCTACACGGGAAAGCCAGCAGGAAAGGAAAGCCCATGCCGCAGTTTCTCGATACGCGCGATGGAGATTTCGAAGAGCGTTTTGCCGCGCTACTCGGGGCCAAGCGCGAAGACAGCCCCGATGTCGATGACGTGGTGGCGGGAATCATTGCCGATGTGCGCTCACGCGGTGATGCGGCGGTGATCGACCTGACCGAAAGGTTCGACCGGATCGCGCTTACTCCCGAGACCCTGCGTATCTCGACAGAGGACGTCGCTGCCGCGATTGCCGAGGTGCCCGGCCACGAGCGCAACGCGCTCGAGCTGGCGGCAGAGCGCATCCGCGCCTATCACGCGCGTCAGATGCCGAAGGACGAGAGCTGGACCGATCCCGAGGGCGCGACGCTGGGCTGGCGCTGGACGCCTGTCAGCGCGGCAGGGCTCTACGTGCCCGGCGGGCTGGCCTCCTATCCCTCCTCCGTGCTGATGAACGCGATTCCGGCAAAGGTCGCAGGCGTGGAGCGGCTGGCGATCACCGTGCCGACACCGGACGGCGCAGCCAATCCGCTCGTGCTGCTGGCAGCAAAGCTCGCCGGGGTTGACGAGATCTACCGCATCGGCGGCGCGCAGGCCGTCGCGGCGCTGGCCTACGGGACCGAGAGCATCGCACCTGTGGACAAGATCACCGGGCCGGGCAACGCCTTCGTGGCGGCGGCGAAGCGGCGGGTCTTCGGCAAGGTGGGGATCGACATGATCGCCGGGCCCTCGGAAATCCTCGTGATCGCGGACGGCGACAATGATCCCGACTGGATCGCGCTCGACATGCTCAGCCAGGCCGAGCACGACGAAAGCGCCCAGGCGCTGCTGATCACCACGGACAAGGCCATGGCGAAGGCCGTCGAGGCAGCGATCACGCGCAACCTCGCCATGCTGGAGCGGCGCGAGATCGCCGGGAAGAGCTGGGAAGATTTCGGGGCGATCATCACCGCGCCGGACCTCGAGACCGCCGCCGCGCTCTCCAACCGCATCGCCCCGGAACACCTCGAGCTCTGCGTCGCGGACCCCGACGCGCTGGCCGGGCGGATCACCCATGCCGGGGCGATCTTCCTCGGGGCCTGGACGCCGGAGGCGATCGGCGACTATGTGGGTGGGCCCAACCATGTGCTGCCCACGGCGCGCTCGGCGCGGTTCTCCTCTGGGCTGTCGGTGATGGATTTCCTCAAGCGCACGACGCTGGCGAAGATGACGCCCGGCGCGCTCGGAAAGATCGGCCCCGCAGCCGAAACCCTGGCGATCTCCGAAAGCCTCGAGGCCCACGGCCTGAGCCTGCGCGCGCGACTCAATCATCTGAACGAGATGTGAGGCGGGGCTGCCGGGATGCGCCAGCGCAAGTGATGTGCCGAATGCCGTCTTGGGAGTTTGACCTAACGGTTTGCGCATTTCTGACCCAGGCGGGCCTACAGGCCACAGAGGGCGGATGGCCGCTTGGCGGGAGTTGCTGTTCGCCTTACCCTGCTCAATGATGAGCTTAAGCCCCGGAGTGGACCTTTCTTCTACGCCAAGGCCGGTCAACAGCCGCGAAGCGCGGCCCACAGCCCTTGGTTCGAATTTGCGATAGCCGAGTTTTACCGCGGAGGTCGCGGACTGGTAAGATGCGGGACGAAGCGGACGTTGGATCAAGGCGCGCGATTGCCAGACCGCGGGATGGCGATCCATCGTGGGGGCAGCAGCGCTTTATGCCAGCCAACCCGAAACAGATCAG
>JAWLEL010000364.1:0-3032 GCA_041686165.1 Lentibacter sp. | reverse complement strand
CGCGGGCCGCGCGATGCTGCCGCAAAAGCACACATCCGTCACGCCACGCGCGCCAAGCCGCTTCAGAAAGCTGCCAAGGGTTTCGAGCCGGAAAAGTTCATCCACGTCGAGCGCATCCGGCGCATGGCCTTCCAGCGCGCAGACAAGCGGCGCTATCTCCTGTGCCCTGGCAATCGCGGCGGGCAAGCCGCCGGAGCCCGCGATGAGCGCCAGTCGCATGCGCTATTTCTCAGGGGTCAGGAAGGAGCGGTCGCTCGCGCCGGTGACGAAGGCGACGATCTGTTGAACATAGTCGCTCTGGCTTTCCTGCCCAAGCCTCTGCGCCCGTTCCTGGAACGTCCCCTCACCTTGAGCCAGCATCTGGAAAGCAGCGCGCAGGGCCGTGATATCGGCGCGCGCAACGCCGCGGCGCTTGAGCCCGACAAGGTTGAGCCCGTCCAGCGCCCCGCGCGGCCCTTGCACCAGCCCATGCGGGATCACGTCGTTGGTGACCATGCTGAGGGCCCCGATGATAGCGCCGCGCCCGATACGGACCCATTGATGAATGCCGCAGAGGCCGCCGATGATCACATCATCCTCGATCACGCAATGCCCGGCCACCGCCGAGTTGTTCACCACGATCACCCTGTCGCCGACCTTTGCGTCATGCGCGATGTGACAGCCGGCCATGAACAACCCGTCATCGCCCACCTGCGTGAGCCCGCCGCCGCCTTCGGTTCCCGTGTTCATCGTCACATGCTCGCGGATCCGGTTGCGCTTGCCGATTCTGAGCGCGGTTTTTTCGCCGCTGTATTTCTGGTCTTGCGGGATTTCCCCGATCACCGAAAAGGGAAAGATCACCGTGTCCTCCCCGATCTCCGTCTGTCCCGCGATCACCACATGCGACTTGAGCTCGACATTCGGCCCGAGCCTCACATCAGGTCCGACAATGCAAAACGGCCCGATGCGGCACCCCTCGCCGACCTGCGCGCCGTCTTCGACGATCGCGCTGGGATGAACCTGCGCAGAAGTCACCCGGCCACGTCCTTGGGCAGA
Source organism: Lentibacter sp. (assembly GCA_041686165.1). Classification (GTDB taxonomy): domain Bacteria; phylum Pseudomonadota; class Alphaproteobacteria; order Rhodobacterales; family Rhodobacteraceae; genus Lentibacter. The sequence continues at coordinate 1,997 of JAWLEL010000364.1, read as the reverse complement.
TCCATCATCGCGGTAAACTCGACTTCGCAGGCCATCTCACCCTCGACCGCAGCGACCCCGCCAAAGCGCCAGACCTTGCCGCCGGGCTTTCCTCTCAGCGTGGTCAACCTCATCTCGAGCACGTCTCCGGGGACGACCATCCGGCGAAACTTGCACTTCTCGATGGCCATGAAATAGACCAGCAGCTCCTTGTCGGCCATGTCCAGCGCCACGCCGACCATGACCGCCGCCGTCTGTGCCATGGCTTCGACGATGGTCACGCCGGGCATGATCGGCTTGCCCGGGAAGTGCCCTTGGAAATGCGGCTCGTTCATCGTGACATTCTTGATGCCCCGTGCGGACTGCGTTCCGTCGATATCCTCGACGCGATCCACGAGGAGAAACGGGTAACGATGCGGTATGATCCGCTGGATCAACCCGATATCGGCGCGTTGGAGCTGCTCTGTCATGGTCTGCCTTCTCTGGCTGTTGTCGCGGAACGTCCTAGCAATCGGGCCCGCGTGAGACAAGCGCTACTCGTCGGCATCTCCGTCATCGTCCAGCTCTCCCTGGGGGATGACCTCGATGTCTTTCCCATCGCCAAGCTTGGCGTCGATGCGCTCGACGGCGTCACTGGTGATGTCCACGGCCCCGTCCCGCAGGATCACGGAGCGAATATCGAGCAGCACGTTGCCGCCGCGCTCGTCCATCAATTCGACCAGAATGCCCTGGGCTGTCGCAAGGAAGCGCTGCTCAGCGCTGGAGCGCTTTTCTTCAAGCGCCTGTGCCGCCTCGAGCCGATCCTGCCTGATCGCCTGGACTTTCTGATCGAAGGCCTCGGCAACATCCCTGAATTCCTCGGGGTCCATCGTCGGGCGTTGTTCGGTGAGAGACTTTTCCTCGTCACGCAATTCCTGCTCGATACGCCGATTGTCCTGCGCAAGGGCCTCTGTCTCTTCCTCGAGTTGCTCGGAAATCCGCTTGCCGAAAAGCGTCTCGGCAAAGAGCTTGTTCGGGTCGATCACGAGGATTTCGCTTTGCGACCCGGAAAGCGACTGCGCAAGAGCAGGGCTCGCCCCGAAGCCAAGGCAGAGGGCGAGCGTCAGGGAAAGAACATGGCGCAGCGCCATCAGAACTCGGTCGAGATAGTGAACTCGAAGCTCTGGTCCTTGTCCTGCGCCTCTTTCTTGAGCGCATTGCTCCAGTTGAGACGCAGCGGTCCGATCGGCGTTTCCCAGAAGACGGAGATACCTGCAACATGGCGGAAGGAGCCGCCTTCGTAGAGCGTGTTCGGACCGCTATTGTCCAGCCCCCAGACATTGCCGATGTCATAAAAGAGGCCACCGGTCACACCATATTCCTCGGGAAGACCGAGCGGGAAGAGCGCTTCGAACTTCGCGGTCGCGAAGTAATTGCCGCCGAGCGCGTCGTCGACATTGTCGCCCGCGTTGAAATCACGCGGGCCGATGCCGTCAGGCGCGAAGCCACGCATGATGTCATCGTCGAAGAGCCAGCGGTCTGTCGCGCGGCTTCCGGAACTGAAACTCACCGCACCGCCTGCGAGCACGGCGCGCAGCGTGACCTCCTCGTTCAGGATCTTGGTTTGCGCCGTGAACTTCGCTTTGGTGCGAATGAAGGTATCGTCACCACCAAGCCCGCCGAAATCCTGGCTGAGATCGAAGCGCAGGCCGCGGTTGGGATCGAGCGAGGCCTTCCGAGAATCCCAGGTGTAGGTGTAGCCCAGCGAGCTGTGCGCACGACGGCCGAGGCCGACTTCGTCAGAGAGCACAGTGCCAAGGCATGTGGTCTCACCGCACCCCGGATAAAGGATGTTGGGATCATCGACAGACATCTTCGCTGCGTCGTACTTGTAATTGAGCCCGAGCCGCGCGCGGTCTCCGAGCGGGAATTCCAGCCCGGTCGAGAAATAGCCCCTGTCCGTGTCGTAGTTCGCGTTGACCGACTCGGTTTCACGGTATCCAAGATCGAGGAAGAACTTCACATCACGGCCGAGAAAG
>JAWLEL010000031.1:0-13314 GCA_041686165.1 Lentibacter sp. | reverse complement strand
TTCAAGACCCGGCCAACATGTGTCAGATCGAGCTCGTCGATGGTGCGTTTCTTGCCGACGACAGGCTCTGTTTCACCGCGAAGTGCGTTTATCGTGACTGGCGGCACACCGGAGAACCGCGTGAGATGGCGGCGTAGTGAGCGGCTCGCGATCCGCTCCCGACGCAAGACAAGCGCGATCTTCTGCGACTTTTGCGCCACCATCGCGAGAAGATGAAGCGCCGAGCCATCGAGTGCCACGACACGCCTCGCCGCCTTGTATCGTGCGATCTGGGTGTCGAGATCATGCGCTTCCGGCGAGAACACGTCATAGCCTGCGTCCCGCATCCGGGCATCAAGGACCTCTTCGCCAATGAACCCGCCCTTTTCAAGCGGCTGACGCGACCGCGAAATGAACAGGTCGGGTGCCCCTTCCGGTGCAATGTCCTTGGCGAAGTCTCCCGCAATGAACCGCCGGAAGACCCGCGTGCCACCGGCGATCGAACCCAGGCCAAAGCCTTGTCCAGGGACAACAAGCGAGGTGACTTCCGTCGGCCGATCGCAAATCTTGATCGGCAGGTCACAGCCCAGAAGCTCTAGATAGCGCCTTTCGTAGTCGAGAAGCTCGGTGTTTCCGGCCCTTGCAACGAAGAGAACTCCCTCGATTCCGTCTCTAAACCTGCGCAAAGCCCACATTCGCGCAATGCTTTCGACCTGGAAGTGACCAAAGTGATGATAAAGCACACCCCCCCAAAGCCAACGGCCCTTCAGCCGTTCTTCTGCTCCTGGCGGAGACTCCGGCGGCGTGGTGATCGGCACATCACGGCGCCAAGTTGCGGCATATGGCTCCGGCTGTCCGGCCGCATCGAAAACGGCGGTCTCCAACACGAGGCCACGCGCCGTCTCGGGCGGGGCGATCAGCGCGTCATTCAACGTGACCACGGACTGCGACCATCCCCCTCTGGGATTGGGCGGCAGCTTCGGGTTCTTGGTCATTTACTTCGGGCTGCGCTTGGCCAGGATGCGCTGAAGGGTCCGACGGTGCATGTTCAGCCTGCGCGCCGTTTCGCTCACATTGCGGTCGCAAAGCTCGTAAACGCGCTGGATATGCTCCCAGCGCACTCTTTCGGCGCTCATCGGATTCTCCGGCGGCGGCGGGAGCCCGTCACTCGAAGCCAAAAGCGCGTTGGTGATGTCATTGGCGTCCGCGGGCTTTGAAAGATAGTCCATCGCCCCGATCTTCACGGCTGCCACGGCTGTCGCGATCGCGCCATAGCCGGTCAGCACGACGACGCGACTGTCCGGGCGTTTCTCGCGGACCACCTCGACGACATCGAGGCCGTTCCCGTCCTCCAGCCGCAGGTCGCACACCGCATAGGCCGGAGGCCGCGCGGTCGCAAACGCCTTGCCCGCGACAACAGAGGACGCCGTTTCGACATCGAAGCCGCGTTTCTCCATCGCCTTGGCAAGGCGTCTGAGAAACGGTTCGTCATCATCGACAAGCAGGAGGGATTTATCCGCACCTAGATTGAGAGGTTGATCTGACACAGTATTTTCCTACCTGTTCGCGCGACTTCCAATTGAAGTATTACGTTGGGAGTATACTGGCGTCAAACCTGCTTGGATCAATCGCACGGTGCGGCATCAATCCAGGTTGTCGATGAAACACTGGACACGGTCCGCCATCTGCTCCGAAGATTCCTCGCGCCGGAAGAAATCGATGAAACCATCCTGCTGCGTGACGAGATAGGTAAAGGTCGAATGGTCGACGAGATAGTAATCGTCGTCTCCCTCTTCGGGCTCCTGTTTCTTGTAATAGGTGCGGTAAGCCTGGCTCGCCGCCTTGACCTGCTCAGGCGTTCCCGTCAAGCCGATCATCTCCGGGTGCATCACATCGGTAAAGCTCGCCAACGCCTCTGGCGTGTCACGTTCGGGATCGACCGAAATGAAGAGAGAGCCCACGTCATAACCGCGCTCTTGGAGAAGCGTCACAGCCTCACCATTGCGCTGCGTGTCGAGCGGGCAGACATCCGGGCAGAAAGTATATCCGAAATAAATGAGTGTCGGCTTGGTGATGACATCCTTGTCAGTGACAGTCTTGCCGGTTTCATCCACCAGCTCGAATGGCCCCCCGATCGCATCGGAGCCGCCGGCGACGACACCGTCGCGACATTGGGCAAGGGGATCATCGCTTCTCCAGAATTGCGTGCTGAAGAACGTGACCGCCAGGAGGAGTGTCAATGTTCCCGCTGCAATCATGGCAATCAAGTTACGTGACATTGTTCTTCCTTTCCCGAGTCAATCTACGCATTCTGCCCAAGACCGACAATTTGCAAGACAAGATGGTATGTAATGCCGACAAATGCCAGCAATTCGAGCCAACGCGCGCCATCCGCGCCCGAGGCACAACGTCGCGGCAACTATATTCGCCTGCGCACCATCATCTGGCTTCGGTGGGCCGCAGTATTCGGCCAGCTCACGGCGCTCATCGTCGCGCAGAGATACTATGGCTTGCAGTTCGAGAACGGGCTGTTTTACCTCGTCATCGGCGCCTCCGTCCTGGCAAATCTCATCGCCATGTTCGTTTTTCCCCAGAACCGCCGCCTGTCGGAGCGGGAAAACTTCTTCATGGTTCTCTTCGACCTGCTCCAGCTTGGCGCGCTTCTCTTTCTGGCTGGCGGGCTCAACAACCCATTCTCGGTCCTGATCGTCGGGCCCGTCGCCGTTTCCGCCGCTGTCCTGTCCAGCAAGAGCACGATATCCCTGGGCTTCATAACGCTGATCATCGCCTCGGTTCTCACGCAGGTCCATTTCCCGCTGCGCACGGAGCAGGGCTTCATCCTGCGCATTCCCGAAATCTTCATCTTCGGAACATGGGTCGCCGTGGTCATCGCTGTCGTGTTCCTGGGAGTCTATGTCCGGCGGATCGCCTCAGATGCCAACGCCATGAGCGAAGCGTTTCAGGCCGCACAGCTCGCGCTGTCACGAGAACAGAAACTGACCGATCTTGGCGGTGTCGTCGCCGCAGCGGCGCATGAGCTTGGCACGCCGCTGGCGACGATCAAGCTGACCAGCTCGGAGCTGATGGACGACTTCCCGCAAGATTCCGAACTGCACGAAGACATCAAGCTCATCCATGACCAGGCCGACCGCTGCCGCGACATTCTCCGCTCGATGGGCCGCATGGGGAAGGACGATCTCTACTTGCGGCAGGCACCGGTTCGTGCCGTCGTCGAAGACGCGGCAAACCCGCATCTGAACCGGGGCAAGACCGTTCATTTCGAGGAACAGAGCCTGGATGGAGCGCCGCAACCGGAGATTTACCGCAAGCCCGAGATCATTCACGGGATCCGGAATCTCATCCAGAACGCGGTCGATTTTGCCCGCAGCCAGATCTGGATCGAGACGAGCTGGAGCAACGACTCCATCACGATCCGCATTCAGGATGACGGTCGTGGGTTTCCTCCCAGTATCCTGGGACGGATCGGGGATCCGTTCATGCGCAAGCGAAGGAATGCGCGTGAGCGTTCGAACAACACCGCCTACGAGGGAATGGGCCTTGGGCTTTTCATCGCCAAGACCTTGCTCGAACGCAGCGGAGCCGAATTGAGCTTCGCCAACGGCCCCGAACCCAGCGGCGGGCGCAGTGGCGCGCTTGTTGTCGTAAGGTGGCCGGCCGAGGCCGTTCAGGTCGATCAGTCCGATGGGCGCGTTCAACTGGGCGAGAACAGCCCGATCACCGACGAGCCGGGGTACTGATTAACGGGCCGTTAACTAATTCGATCCACTGTGGGCGCCTCATCCAAGCGAGGCCCTCCATGTTCACACTCCTCGATCTATTGGCTGTTCTCATCGCCGGAAGCTGCGCGGCGGCAGCGGCGCTCTATCTCGGGCGTCGCCCGCGAGATGCCCCTCCTGAAAAGGCACCAGACTCCATCCCAGATGAGGCTGATCGCATCCGCCTTCGCTTCGAGGGGCAGGTTTGCAAGCACGCCAGCGCCTCGGCGCTCGAGGCCTTGGGTGTTTTCAAGGCATCCGACATCACATGGTCCCATGTGCGGGCCGCATTCGCGCCGCGCTTTCAGGCGGTTCCCCTCAAGCTGGAAGAACTTTACGAAGACCACGAGAAGGACGGTGAAGTCGTGGACCGCCTCAGAGCCGCACTTCCCGATGACCGGGCTTCGCTCGAGATCCGCACCCAGGGCAACACCTGCGATATACAGGTCTTGGAAACGGTGTCCCTGTCCACAGTCGACCGTCACCGCGCCTTCCTGCACCGTGCCGAGCTCGGGAACACACTTTCGACGATCAGCAAGATTTCCCACCCCATATGGACGACGAAAAGGGATGGTGAATTGCTCTGGGCCAATCGCAGGTACAACAAGCTCCGCGAAGATAGCAGGGCCAGCGACGAACCGATCAGCGATGATGCGCCCCTGTTCAGCTTCGATCTCGACAGTTCGCTCAAAGGGTCGAACTCCCGTGTTTCGATCACCTTGGGCAATGTCGAAAAGATGGTGCACTGGTATGAAATCGCTTCCGTCGAGATCGACGAGGAACGCATCTTCCATACCGCGATCAATGTCGACAACCTCGTCAAAGCAGAGACCGCGCAACGCAAATTCGTCCAGACTCTCGCGAAAACCTTCGCACAGCTCTCGACCGGCCTTGCCATTTTCGCCCGAGACAGAAGGCTCGTCCTGTTCAACCCCGCCCTTGTGGACCTGACAGGCCTTCCGGTGCATTTTCTATCCGCGCAGCCCAATCTCCAGAGCTTTTTCGACCGCTTGCGCGACAATCGGATCATGCCGGAGCCCAAGGATTATTCGTCCTGGCGCAGGCAGATCGCCGATCTTGTCGTGAAATCGGCAGATGGCCGCTACCAGGAAACCTGGCATCTGCCCAACGGCCTGACCTACAGGATTGTCGGCAGGCCGCACCCGGACGGGGCCATCGCCATTCTGATCGAGGATATCAGCGTCGAAATGTCTCTGACACAGCGCTTCCGCGGGCAGATCGAGCTGAGCAACTCCGTGCTAGACAACATGCAGGACGCGGTCGTCGCATTCGACAATGGTGGCACAGTGCTGCTCTGGAACAAGGCGTTCCGGCAGTTCGTCGGGCTGGCAGAAGATGCAAATGCAACCGCCCATACGGCCACGTCCATCCTGCGTCTCTGGCAAGCCAGGGTTGATACCGGTGTTCTGCGCAAGCTGCTTGCCGAACAGCCCTCGGGAAAAGACGAGGCAACAGGCGTTTTCGCGCTGAAGGACGGCCGGGCCTTGCGCTATAGTGTCCGCGTTCATGACGGCGCGACGAACCTTGTCACGCTATACACCTCCGAGCTGGCGAAGCCATCGCACGCGGCCGAAACGGCGGGATTGGAAAGCGCCGGCTGAATCTGCTTGCAGTGATCTGCGGCGCGCGCCATTTTCCTGCCATGGGCAGTTTCCGACGTTCCTTCCTGTTGCGCTCTGCTGAGCACACGGCCGGGTTTGCCCGGGCGCTTGGCCGACACTTGAAAGCAGGCGATGTTCTCTTGCTGGAGGGAAGTATCGGCGCTGGAAAGACGCATTTCGCACGGGCACTCATACAGTCACGCCTCGCCACGCCGGAAGATGTCCCCTCGCCCACCTTCACGCTCGTGCAGGTCTACGAGACCGCTGAATGCGACATCTGGCACGCCGATCTCTATCGGCTCACCGATCCCGCGGAGCTGGTCGAGCTTGGCCTTACAGACGCGTTCGAGGACGCGATCTGCCTGGTCGAATGGCCGGACAGGCTGAGCGATCTGGCACCGGAAGACGCTCTGCACCTCAAGCTGGAGCTGACCGACACGGAAGGGGAGAGAAAGCTCTCGCTCTTCGGACCTGACTCCCGCTGGGACGCGATTGCGACACTGGAGGCCTCGGCATGACGCGCGATGCGCTGAGCGAGGCGTTTCTTGCAGAGGCCGGCTGGGCGAAAGCCCGGCGCAGGTCGCTGGCGGGCGATGCTTCGAACCGCAGATACGAGCGGCTCACGCTGGATGGCACCCCGGCGGTTCTGATGGATGCACCGCCCGGGAAAGGGGAAGACGTGCGCCCCTTCGTACATATCGCGCGACATCTGCGGGGCCTCGGTCTCTCCGCGCCCGGCATCCTTTCATCAGACCCGGTCAATGGCTTTCTGTTGCTCGAAGACCTCGGAGATGCACTCTTCGCACGTGTGATTCCCGGCGCGCCGGAACTCGAGATACCGCTCTACACCGCCGCAACGGATGTGCTCCTGGCCCTTCATGACGCCCGGCCTCCCGACGGTCTGAAGGTCTATGACGCACCCATCATGGCCGAAATGGCGGCCCTCTCCTATCGGTGGTATGCCGCAACCGGAACCAATGAGATGCGCGGGCAGGCAAAGGCATTCCAATCGGCCTTTGAAGATGTGTTGTCCAGGCACATCACCGATCACTCGGTCCTGATCCAGCGTGACTACCACGCGGAGAATCTTCTGTGGCTACCCGAGCGCGAAGGGGCGGCCCGCGTTGGCTTGCTGGATTTCCAGGATGCCATGCTGGGCCATCCCGCTTACGATCTCGTCTCTTTGCTGCAAGACGCCAGGCGCGACGTTTCCACGGAGATAGAAGACAGGATGATCAGACATTACTGCGCGTCCCGCGACATCGGGAGGCAAGCCTTCGAGGCTGCCTATGCCCTTCTTGGCGCCCAACGCAACTTGCGCATTCTCGGTGTGTTCGGGCGGCTCTCGCTGCACTCCGGCAAGCCGCACTATATTGATTTCATCCCCCGCGTCTGGCGTTATCTGGAGCGCGACCTGGCCCATCCCGCCCTGTCCGGCGTCCGTTCGCGGCTGCTGACCGATCTGCCCGAACCCTCTCCCGACCACCTGAACAGGCTGAAAGACGCATGCGGCACGATCCCGACGCCCTGATGATATTCGCCGCCGGCTTCGGCACGCGCATGGGCTCGCTCACGAAGACGCGGCCCAAGCCGTTGATCGAGGTGGCGGGCAAGCCGCTGATCGACCACGCGCTGGACCTCGCAGTCCCGGTCGCGCCCCGGAATATCGTGATCAACACGCATTATCTTCCGGATATGCTCGAAAGCCATCTCTCGGGGCGTGGTGTGACCGTGATCCACGAAACACCGGAGATTCTCGATACGGGCGGCGGCCTGAAGAACGCGCGCGCGGCGCTCGGCACCGGGCCCGCTTACACGCTCAATTCCGACGCTGTCTGGAAAGGCCCCAACCCGCTGGACGCGCTCCAGGCGGCCTGGCGCCCCGATGAGATGGGGGCGCTTCTTCTGCTCGTGCCTCAGGCGCGCGCAAGAGGGCACAAAGGTGAGGGCGATTTCGTCCTCGCCGAAAACGGGAGGCTGACACGTGGCCCCGGCCTCGTCTATTCCGGCGCCCAGATCATCGACCCGGCGCTGACCGCAGCGATGCCCGAGCGTGTTTTTTCACTCAACCTTGTCTGGAACGCGCTGATGGAGCAAGGTCGGCTCCACGGCATCGCCTATGAGGGTGACTGGTGCGATGTCGGCTCGCCAGAAGGCATCACCCGCGCCGAGGACATGCTTGCCGATGACCCTGTATAACCACAGCTCAGCACCCAACATCTTTGGAACACCGCTCGGCGCCGATTTTCCGCGCGCGCTGGTCGATGGGCTGATCGAAGCCTACCGGCGCGAACAGCCCGAAGCCCTGGCCCGTGTGCACCTGATCGTGAACACCCGCCGCATGGCCCGCCGTGTCACGGAGCTTTTCGAAGAGGGCGGCGCACGGCTGCTGCCGCGCATCTCCCTGATTTCCGAAACAGACAGCTTCACGCCCTCGGCGCAGTTTCCCCCCGCCACGAGCAAGCTTCAAAGGCAGATCGAACTCGCACCGCTTATCCGCGGCCTGATCGAGAAGGACGCGCAGATCGCCCCGCGCTCTGCCGTGTTCGAGCTGTCGGCAAGCCTCGTCGATCTCGTCAATGAAATGCACGAGCAGGCGGTCTCGCCCGAAAGTGTGAGCGCCCTCGATGTGAGCATGGAATCGGCGCATTGGCAGCGCATGCAGGCCTTCATGGGCATCGTCCAGTCCTACCTCGACAAGGCAGGCGGGACACTCGACGCCGCCCAGCGCCAGAGGCTGATTGTCGACGAGTTGGCCAGAAGCTGGCGCGATGCACCCCCCGCTCACCCGATCATCCTCGCGGGCTCGACCGGCTCGCGCGGCCCGACCTCCGTGATGATGCAGGCCGTCGCCGCGCTGCCCCTTGGCGCTGTCGTCCTGCCCGGGTTCGATTTTGACTTCGCCGCCAGGGTCTGGCCGGACCTTGGCACCGGCGAGATTGGCGAGGACCATCCGCAGTACCGTTTCGAGGCCCTGCTCCAGGCGCTTGAGCTGCGCCCCTGCGATGTTCGAAAATGGATCTCCGGGGAGGCGCCGGAGCCCGCACGGAACAAGCTTCTTTCACTCGCCCTGCGCCCCGCGCCAGTGACGGACCAATGGCTTAGCGAGGGGCAGGAAGCGTCTCTGCTCCTGCCCGGTGCGACCGAAACAGTCACTCTTCTCGAAGCACAGACCCAGCGCCTTGAAGCGCTTGCCATCGCCCTGCGTCTGCGGCAAGCCGCAGAAGCCGGAACGGCAGCCGCCCTCATCACGCCGGACAGGACGCTGGCGCGCCAGGTCACCGCGGCGCTTGACCGGTGGGGCATCCGCCCCGATGACAGCGCGGGCGAGCCGCTTCACCTGTCACCGCTCGGCCGTTTCATGCGGCTTCTGGGTCAGCTCATGGAGGCGGCCCCCGTCACGGCAGAACTCCTGATCGCGCTGCTCAAACATCCGCTCTGCCGCAGCCCCGCCGCAGACCGAGGCACCCATCTGCGCCTGACCCGCGAGCTGGAGCTGCACATCCGCAGGAAGAGCATACCCTATCCCGACGCCGATGCCCTGGCCGAATGGGCCGCCCGTTTTGAGGATGCTTCGATAAAGTCATGGGCCGATTGGGTGGCTGACGCCTTCCTGTCGGCGCCTGAAAACACGCCTGATGAGCTTGGCGCACATGTGGATCGTCATATCAGCCTTGCAGAGGCGTTGACCTGCGACACCGACGAAGCAGGCAAGTCGATCTGGGAGCGCGCCGACGGAGAGATGATTGCCCGTATCTTCGCAGACCTGGCCGATTGCCCCTCCGAGCCAATGAGCTTGCAGGACTATCTGAGGCTGCTGGACTCGGCTCTAACCCGCGGTGAAATGCGCCGTGATACGGAGAAATCACACCCCGGCATTCTCATCTGGGGCACTTTGGAAGCCAGGGTGCAAGGCGTCGATCTTCTCATTCTGGCCGGTCTCAATGAGGGCACCTGGCCCGAAACCCCTGCGCCAGATCCCTGGCTCAACCGGTCGATGCGCGCAAAGCTGGGACTTCTGCTGCCCGAGCGGCGCATCGGGCTGTCTGCGCACGATTTCCAGCAAGCAGCCGCCGCGAAGGAAGTCTGGTTCAGCCGGGCCCTGCGCTCGGACGATGCCGAAACGGTGGCCTCTCGCTGGCTCATCCGCCTGACCAACCTGCTCGAAGGGCTGCCAAACGAGAAAGGGGGCAAAGCGCTGAAGGAGATGCGCCGCAAGGGCAATGAATGGATAGCGCGCGCCATGCTGATCGACATGCCAGAAGAGGCCGTGAGCTATGCGCCGCGCCCCGCGCCGGCCCCGCCCGTCGAAACGAGGCCCAGGCAGCTTTCGATCACGGAGATCCAGAAACTGATTCGCGATCCTTACGCTATCTATGCGAAGCATGTCCTGCGCCTCGCGCCCCTCAACCCGCTTCAGAAGGCCCCCGACGCGCTCCTGCGCGGTAACGCGCTTCACAAGGTCATGGAAGAGTTCGTCGAGGCCGCCCAGCAGGATGCAAGCCTGTTGTCGCCGGACGCCCTGCGCAGTTTTGCAGAACGGGTCCTCGCGCGGGATGTGCCTTTCCCCGCCGCTCGCCTGATCTGGCAGGCCCGTTTTGACAAGATCATCGACGAGTTGATCGAAGCGGAAGAGACGCGGCTTGAAGATGTCACTCGCGTCGCGACCGAGACCCAGGGCAAGCTCGAACTTCCCGAGATCGGCTTCACGCTCAAGGGCAAGGCCGACAGGTTCGACATGCGCGCAGATGGCACGCTCGCGATCTATGATTACAAGTCGGGCAGCATCTCGAATACACCGGTCCGCAAGCATTTCGACAAGCAGCTCCAGCTGACAGCAGCGATGACAGAAGGCGGGGCATTCAAAGACATCCCGCTCGCAAGCGTCAGCAAGCTCGCCTTTCTCGGCCTCGGCTCCGAAGCGAAGGAGGTGAGCCTTGACCCCGATGAATACGTCTCCGCGCAGGTTCTCGCAGAGCTGCGAAAGCTCATTGGCGCTTTCATGGAGCGCGACAAGGGCTACCCCTCGCGCCGCGCCGTCGACAAGGAAAGCCATGTCGGCGACTATGATCACCTCGCCCGATACGGCGAGTGGAACACGGACACCGAAGCCGTCAGGGAGATGCTGGAATGAACACGGCGCTCTCACAGGCCTCGCTTAAACAGATCGACGCGGCTGAGCCGCAGCGCTCCACATGGCTTTCGGCCAATGCTGGCTCCGGCAAGACACGCGTTCTGACAAATCGCGTCGCGCGGCTTCTGCTCGAGGGAACCGATCCGCAGAACATCCTCTGCCTGACCTATACGAAGGCCGCGGCTTCAGAAATGCAGAACAGGCTGTTCTCGCGCCTCGGTTCCTGGGCCATGATGGAGAAGGGCGATCTGTCCAGGGAGCTGCATGACCTCGGTGTTCCGCATGGTCCGGACCCTGCCTTCCTGGCGCAGGCCCGTCGCCTCTTCGCACAGGCGATCGAAACACCGGGCGGCTTGCGCATCCAGACGATCCATTCCTTCTGTGCCTCCCTGCTGCGCCGCTTCCCGCGCGAGGCGATGGTCACACCCGGCTTCACCGAGCTAGACGACAGAAGCGCAGCCCAGCTCCGCGAGCGTGTCGCGGACGACATGGCAGGCGGCGAGGATCGCGCGCTGCTTTTCGATATGATCAAGGTCCTTGGAGGGAATGATTTCGAGAAGTTCACGGCTGAAATCGTCTCTAAAAAGGCGTTATTCGAAAAAGAGCATTCTCAAAACGAGACCAAGGCGCTGTTTGGCCTCAAGCCTGAAGACACGCTCGAAAGCATCCTGTCGGAAGTGTTTATCGGCGGTGAGGCAGAAGTCCTTGAAGAGCTGGCGCGCCTTCTGATGTTGGGCGAAGACAACAAGAACGACCAGCTGGCCGCGCTCAAACTGGCCTCACTTGAGCGGCTTGACGCCTCTGTGCTTCCGGTTCTCGAAGGGGTCTTTCTGAATGGCAGCGGCGCAAAATTTCCTTTCAGTGTGAAAGTTGGAAAGTTCCCAACCAAGAAATCACTGGAGCAGATCCCGGAGCTGGAGGCGCTCCTCCCGCAGCTGGAGGCGCTGATGCTTCGCGTCGAGGCCGCCCGCCCCAAGCGGATCGCCCTGGCGGCTGCGAGGGATGCCGCCACCCTCAACGCCTTCGCTCGTGCCTTCCTCGCCCGCTACAGATCCGCCAAGGACGCGCGCGGCTGGCTCGATTTCGATGATCTGATCAACAAGACGAAGACACTTCTGACCGATCCGCAAGTGGCGCAGTGGGTTCTCTATCGTCTCGATGGGGGAATCGATCATATCCTTGTCGACGAAGCGCAAGACACATCGCCCGAACAATGGGCCGTCATAGAGCAGCTCGCCCAGGAAATCACATCAGGCCAGGGCGCTCGGGAGAACAGGCAGCGCACGATCTTCGCTGTCGGCGACAAGAAGCAATCGATCTATTCCTTCCAGGGTGCAGACGCGACGGAATTCGAAAGGATGCGCGACACCTTCGAGAAGAACCTGTCGCATCACCAGACACAGCTCCACCGAGCCAGCCTTGATTTCTCCTTCCGGTCCTCTCCGGCCATTCTCGAACTAGTCGATCAGGTGTTCAGCCTCCATGCCGAGGCCGGATTCCGGCACGAAGAACATATCCCGTTTCACGCCGACATGCCCGGTCGCGTGGATATCTGGGAGCCGATCGCCGAGGCGGACAAGACCCAGGACAGGGAGTGGTATGACCCGGTCGATATTGTCTCTCCGGGCGATCCGATGGTCCAGCTTGCCGAACAGATCGCCGCGCAGATCAAGGCGATGATAAACGCCGAAACGCTGATCCCCACGAAAAAGGAGGGCGGCACTTGGCAGGCCCGCCCCGTCCATGAGGGGGATTTCCTCATTCTCCTGCAACGCCGCAAGGATCTCTTTCACGAGATCATCCGAGCCTGCAAGAAAGAGAACCTCGAGATCGCCGGCGCCGACCGCCTGCGCATCAACGAGGAACTCGCGGTCAAGGATCTCACCGCGCTTCTGAACTTTCTCGAAACTCCCGAGGATGATCTTTCGCTCGCCGCCGTGCTTCGCTCGCCGCTGTTCGGCTGGTCCGAGCAGGCGCTTTACTCCCTTTGTGCGCATCGTGGCCACGCCTATCTTTGGACAGCCCTGCGCAATACCCGGGACGAACACCCCGAAACGCTGGCGATCCTCGATGACCTGCGCAGCCAGGCTGACTTCCTGCGCCCCTTCGAGCTGATCGACCGGATGCTCACCCGTCACGGCGGCCGAAAACGCATACTCGCCCGGCTCGGCCACGAAGCCGAGGAGGCCGTCGATGCCTTCCTCGGACAGGCGCTTGCCTACGAGCGCAGCGCCGTGCCGTCACTGACAGGCTTTCTGAGCTGGCTGGCCAGTGATGACCCGGAAGTCAAACGTCAGGTCGAATCCGCGGGCAAGCGCATTCGCGTGATGACGGTTCACGGCGCCAAGGGGCTGGAAGCGCCGATCGTCATCATGCCCGAAACCATGAATCGCAAGCCCCCACAGATGGGGCAGGTCCTGGCGCGGGAGAATGGCGCCTTCTATGCCGCCGCCAGGGATGCCCGCCCCCCGGCGCTCGCTCAAGCGCATGACGCGGCCCTCGCCAAGTTGACGGAAGAACGCCTCCGCCTTCTCTACGTGTCCATGACCCGGGCGGAAAAGTGGCTCATCATTGCCGCGGCCGGAAAGACGGACCCCGACAAGAGCTGGTATCACGACATCTCCGAAGCGGCCGGTCAGCTCGGGTGCGAGACCGTTGTGGAACATGGTCATGGCTTCCGGCGCATCGAGCGGGGCGATTGGCGCGCGCTCCAGGCGCAGGAGGACACCCCCGACCAAACTCTCGACGTGTCGCTTGAACCCCATTTGCGAACCCACGCCACAGTGCCGGAGCGCCCCGCAAA
>JAWLEL010000030.1:0-13328 GCA_041686165.1 Lentibacter sp. | reverse complement strand
GAGGCCGAAGAAGGTGGATAGGCGAAAGGTCTGGGCGCGCAGGCCTTCGGCGTTCTGCGCTGCAAAGGGTTTGAGGCGGAACGGAAGGGCCATGTCCACGTTGAGCGGATCGGCTCCGCGCGCGGCGGCCTCCTCGCTGGCGGCGCAGAGGGCCGTGAAGAGCCGCACCGAGGCCAGCCCGTCCCGTGCTTCCTGAAGCAAGGCGGGCAGTCCGAGCCGGGTAAGTGCGGTGACGAAACCCCTGCGCTGCTGCGCGCGGCGCAGATCGTCCGGGCGCATCGCGATCTCGACGCAGTCGCCGGCACCCCTGTCGGGATGAAAAAGCGCGCCGGCGGTGTTCTCGCCGAGCAGCTTGGCGAGACGCCCCGCGCCGTTGCGCATGCCGGAGGTCAGAAGCAGCGTGCCCTCCGGACCCATCGCTGCGCGGATGCGATGCGCCAGATCGCCGATCTCACCGACCGCGCGCGCGCCGGCCTCGATCACGAAGGGCGCGGCATCGAGGGCCTCGAACCCTTCGGCGCGAGACAGCAGCGCGAACTGTTCGCGGGCCTGCGTCTCGGTGATGATGCCGCGCTGCGCCATCTTGTGCAAACTCTCGCGGATCTCCTCGTCGGCGCGCGCCAGCCCGCCCGCTTCCGTCTCGACCAGGGTGACGGGGAGGCCGGCGCGCAGTGCCAGCAACGCCAGGCGCACGGGCTTTGGACCGCTGCCCACGAGTGAGAGGCTCTCGGGCGGCGTGCCCGTCGGGCGGCGCAAAACTGCGAGCCTGGTGCAGCGCATATACCCCTTGGCGCGGCAGGCGGGTTCGGCGGCAAGCGCCTTGTCCTGCTCGGCGGTGAAGGCAAGCGCCGCCTCTTCGGGCAACAGCAGCGCAGCTTCGAAACCCGCGATGGCCGCGGTGATCTCGGCGGGGGCGGTTTCCGGCGGGTGACTGCCCCGCGCGGCAGCGATCTCGGCCTGGAAGCGCAGCGGATCAGCGAGAGCGGCGGGCGCCTCGGGCGTGAAGTTGCGCGCGCAAGTTGCGGCGGTGCCCACGGTATTGCCGGGGACGCGGTCTGAGAACAGCGGTGAAAGCGCTCGGGAAGCCACCGGCGTATCCGTCGGAATCTGCAACAGGTGAAGCCCTGCCGCCGGCCCTATGCAGGCGGCGAGCCGATAGAGCGATACCGCGGTGGGCAGGCGGCCCATGATCAGGCTCGGCAAGCAGATCCGCGCGCCGCCCTGTGCGACACGCGCCGAGCAGGCCAGGGCCAGTTCGAGCCCCGCATCAGCGATCCGGCCCCGCATGGCGGCGACGATCGGCTTGGGCAGGGAGAAAAGGCCTTCGCACACTTCTGCAAGCGAGGGCGCGGCAGGTGCGCCGAGCCGCTCGCCATAGGGCAGGTCGATGTCGAAACCCTCGCCCTCTGCTGCCAGTACCAGCGCATCAACCGCGTCCGAGGCGGCTTCAGCGCGGCATGTCTCCAGCAGGGCGGCGCGCAGGGGCGCGTCCAGATGCCCGCTGGGCGGCCGGGACAGGCTTATCACGGCGACGCGGTTGCCGATTTTGACAGAGACGAAATCCGAAAGGGAATGATCCAATAAAATTAGCTCCGCGCGGCATTCGAGCGGAGTTTGCCGTCAGACGGGCATGTTGTCAAAATAGTCTTCGACATCCTCGTCATGAATCGCCTGTTCGATTTCGGCGAGGCGCGGTGGCACCTGTGCGCCGGCCAGGCGGCAGGCGGTGAGATGGGCTTCGAGCGCGGGCAGCATCTCGTGGCGCGTCCTGGTGTCAGCCTCTCGAAGCTCGGCGAGTAGCGCCTCGCCTGTCGCACGCAATGTGTCGTGGTCTCGGGTCATGGCTTGCTCCTTTCAGGTCGCGCAGTCCTTGCAGAACGGTGTGTCGGGCAGCAATTCCAGCCGCTCCTGCGAAATCTCGTTGCCGCAGCGCACGCACTCACCATAAGTGCCTTCCCGGATGCGCGCGAGGGCTGCGCGGATGCGGGCGATCTCCTGTTGTCCGCTCAGCCCGAGGCTTTCGAGCACTTCATCGCCCTCCCGCTCGACGGCGGCTTCGTCCCAATCGGCCGAATGCGGAACATCGAGCTCATCTTCGATCTCGTGAAGGCGGCTGTCGAGTTCCTTCAGTCGGGCTTGAAGTCTGGATTTGAAATGCGCGGTTTCCATTTGGTGCTCCCTTGAGTGTCAAGAAAGTGTAACATTGCTAGCAGGCATCCCACCTTGAGCCAAATCAAACTGTGGCCCTTGACACATTAGGAAAATGGAATATATCCTCGCCATCAACGCAACGACCCTGACAGGAGCGCGACATGAAACCAGACGTCACAGCATTCTTTGACGATGCAACCAACACGATTTCCTACGTGGTGAAGGACCCCGAGGGCACTTCCTGCGCCATCATCGATTCGGTTCTCGACTTCGACTATTCCTCCGGGCGCACCGACACACGCTCGGCGGACGAGGTGATCGCCTATGTCAAGGCAGAGGGCCTGACCGTCGAGTGGCTCCTCGAGAGCCACGTCCATGCCGACCACCTGAGCGCGGCCCCTTATCTCCAGGAGCGCCTCGGCGGCAAGATCGGCATCGGCGACCGGATCACCGTTGTTCAGGATACCTTCGGCAAGGTGTTCAACGAGGGCACGGAATTCGAGCGTGACGGCAGCCAGTTCGACAAGCTCTTCAAGGAGGGTGACAGCTTCCATATCGGCCAGCTGCGCGGCGATGTGCTGCATACGCCCGGCCATACGCCGGCTTGTCTGACCTACGTGATCGGCGATGCGGCCTTCGTGGGGGATACGCTCTTCATGCCCGATTTCGGCACTGCGCGCTGCGACTTCCCCGGCGGCTCTTCGGAGATGCTCTATGAAAGCGTCCAGAAGATCCTGAGCCTGCCCGACGAGACACGCATTTTCGTGGGCCATGACTACAAGGCACCGGGGCGCGACGACTACGCCTGGGAAACCACTGTCGGCGATCAGAAGGCAGCGAACATCCATGTAGGTGCAGGCAAGGACAAGGACGAGTTCACCAAGATGCGCGACGAACGCGACGCGACGCTGGCCATGCCCAAGTTGATCATCCCGTCGCTGCAAGTGAACATGCGGGCCGGGCAGATGCCGCCCGAGGACGAGCAGGGGGATGTCTTCCTGAAAGTCCCGGTGAACAAGCTGTAATCCACCTACAAACCGACATGGCGGCGGGCAGATGCGAACAACTGGCCCGCCGCGACAGGACAAAAAAGGAAACGCGACATGCAATCGGAATGGCTGTGGGGGCTCGGTGGCGGGCTTCTCATCGGCCTTGGAGCAGCGATGCTGCTCTGGGGCAACGGAAAAATAATGGGCGCGAGCGGTATGGTCGGCGGGCTCATCGACGGCTCGGGCCGGTCTGACTGGGCAGAGCGGGCGATCTTCCTGATCGCCACCTTTGCCGCACCGCTGGTGCTTTATCCCCTCTTCACCGAGGTCGACACCCATATCAGCTCCAACTGGCTGGTGTTGATCGCGGCGGGGCTGCTCGTGGGTATCGGCACGCGGATCGCGAATGGCTGCACATCGGGGCACGGTGTCTGCGGAATCTCGCGGTTTTCGCTGCGTGGGATCGTGGCGACTCTCATCTACATCGCGGCAGGCGGCGCATCGGTGCTGGTCTTCCGTCACATGCTGGAGGCGATCTGATGCGACTTTTGTTTTCGGCACTCTCGGGCACGCTCTTCGGCGCGGGGCTCTTCATCTCGGGCATGACCGACACGGCCAAGGTTCAGGGCTGGCTCGATATCTTCGGCGACTGGGACCCCACGCTGGCCTTCGTCATGGGCGGCGCGATCATCCCGATGTTCTTCGCCTGGCGCCTGGCTGAGGGGCGCAGACCTGTTACGCAGGCCTATTTCCCCCCCAAGCCGCCAGTGGAACTGGACCGGCGACTGGCCTTCGGCTCGGTGCTTTTCGGAATGGGGTGGGGCCTCTCGGGGCTGTGCCCCGGGCCGGCCGTGGCCTCGCTTGGCTATGGCGGTGTGATGCACTGGGTGTTTTTCGCCGCGATGCTTGTTGGAATGGGGCTTGCCCCCTATGTGAGGGCGGCGCTTTTCGAGCGTGCCTTGCCCGCTGAATGAGAGACTGAAGAGGACGGACTGATGGCTCGATTTATCACGGATGACTACGCGGTCTCGCCGCAGATCACCCAAGCCGCGATGACCCAGTTGAGCGAAATGGGATTCACGGATGTGATCTGCAACCGCCCCGATGCGGAGAATGGCCCCGATGAGCAGCACGGAGCCATGCAGGCAGCGGCCGAGGCGGCAGGGCTGAGGTTTCATTTCCTGCCGCTCGTGCATTCCAGCTTGCTGGAGACGCGCAATGCCGAGGCGCAAAGGGACGTGATCGAAGCGGCGCAGGGCAAGGTGCTTGCCTATTGCGCCTCCGGCAATCGCTCCAGCGTCGTCTGGGCGCTTGGCCAGGCCGGGAGAATGCCGGCCTCGGACATCCTCGAAAAGACGGCGGCTGCCGGATATGACCTGAGCCAGCTCAGGCCGATGCTGGGCTGACACGGTCCCGCGCGAAAGGTGTCTTTGACTACCGCGGCACAAGCGCCTTCGCTGGTGCTTGTGCCGATTGAAGCGTTCCGCCGAGAACCTGAAACACTGCTTTTGGCGGGGTGCTTTAGCCGAGCAGAACTCCCGCGACGACGCAGCCGAGGCCGAGGGCCGAGAGGCCCAGTGCGCCGAGATTGAGCGGCAGGATTCCCTGGATGCGCGCGCGCAATTCGTCATCGGAAAGCTGGGCCTTGCGCGCCTTCATCACCCG
Source organism: Lentibacter sp. (assembly GCA_041686165.1). Classification (GTDB taxonomy): domain Bacteria; phylum Pseudomonadota; class Alphaproteobacteria; order Rhodobacterales; family Rhodobacteraceae; genus Lentibacter. The sequence continues at coordinate 8,523 of JAWLEL010000030.1, read as the reverse complement.
GGCGATGCACCAGAACAAAAGCGCGATGCCGACGAGCGTGAGCAGAGCGCCGATATAGACGAGAGATTGCATTTGGCGGTCCTTTGCTGGGCGGGTTTTCAGCTAGCCGAATTCCCGCCCGCTGACAAGCGAAACCCCTTGCAGGGGCGGCGGCGGGCGAGTAGCAAGACGGCCTGACACGAAAACGGAGCCGAGCCATGGATGATGTCGTAGATCAAAGCCAATCCCCGTCGAGCTATCGCGTGACCGCCGACGAGCTGCGCCAGTTCGTCGAGCGCTTCGAGCGGCTCGAAGCCGAGAAGAAAGACCTCGCCGAGCAGCAGAAGGAAGTCATGGCCGAGGCCAAGGCGCGCGGCTATGACACCAAGGTGATGCGCAAGGTCGTCGCCCTGCGCAAGCGCGACGCGGACGACATCGCCGAGGAAGAGGCTGTCCTGGAGATGTACAAGGAAGCGCTCGGCATGTGAGCGCGGCCATAGTGGGGGCCCGTCTGCGGCCTTTCTGCGGCCCGGTATATCAGGGCGCGATGAAGGTCACGCCCGGGATGCGGGCGATCTCGAAGACATCTTCGTCATATTGCTCGGTCAGCTCGTCGACCATCTCGTCGGTCCAGCCGGGCAGGTCGAGTTCCTCTTCGATCATTTCTTCAAGCGCGTATTTGTCCAGAAAGGCCGCGATGACCCTGCGTTTCTGGATCTCGGTCATGGTCGGGTGATCGGCGAGATAGCCGCGGAACCGTGTCATGCCTTCGGGCGTCATGATTTCTGAAATCAGATCGAATCCGCCCTTGATTTTCTCGTTCGGGTTGAGTCCGGCCATTTCGCGGATGATCTGCCCCCAGATCAGCGGCGTGTCCTCGTTGCACCAGACCGTGAGGCTGATGTCGGGGTTGTTCTCGCGGAGGCGATAGACGAGGTCTGACCAGCGCAGATCACGCGGGTCTGCGCCGAAGGTCATCTCGGCGAAATCCTCGTATTTCGAGCGCCTGAAATGCGCGGGCAGATAGGTGGCCGGGTTGCAAATGCCGAGATGAATCTCGATCTCGTCGCCCTTGAAGAGCTGCGAGAGGAACTGAACCCTTTCATCCCCCTTGTCATAGAACTCGCCGCCGCGCAGGGCCATGTTGGGCACGCAGAAGAAATTCTCGTTCGACAGCAGCAACCTGTCGCAGTCGTCTCCCTCGAGAATGGTCTCGAGCAGAACCTCGCGTGCGTCCTCGGCAGGCGGCGCATCACTCATGGCCAGCATCGTCTGGTGCAACAGCTTGCGATAGCGTCCGGGCGGGGGGACGCTGACACCTCTTTGGGCGAAGTCGGACCTGTTCTTGAGAAGACACTTGATGAGGCGGTCTTCATCGGTGTTATGGGCTCCGGTATGGAACACGACTTGCATGGTGGCTTGATGTCCTCTTGAATGTCGGCCCGCGGCAGTTCTCGCGGCGACAATGACCTGCCAAGATGGCGATTGCGCGTCAATATACGGTCTTTTCTGGACAGTTAAACAGCAATCGGGCAAGAGCGGGGCATGGATCTGACACGCGATAAGAGGCCAGAAGCCGGAGGGAGAACAAGGCGCTTGCGGCTTGACCCATGGTCCGTCACAGCAGTGGCCATCGCCGCGATCGTGCTTGGCCCGATCGTCGCGGTCGGATGGATCGCGCTGTTTCCCTCGGAGAACATCTGGCCGCACCTCATCAGCACCACCCTGCCGCGCTACCTGGGCAACACGCTGATGCTGATGTTCGGGGTGGGGCTCCTCGCTGCGGCGATGGGCACTGGCGCGGCCTGGCTCATCGCGCGGTATGATTTTGCCCTGTCGCGCTGGCTCGAATGGCTGCTCCTGCTGCCGCTGGCCGTTCCGGCTTATGTCGGCGCCTATGCGCTGGTCGATCTCCTTGAATATGCCGGGCCTGTCCAAACCGGCCTGCGGGCGCTTTTCGGCTGGCAGGACGCACGGGACTACTGGTTTCCCGAGATCCGTTCGCTCGGCTCCGCGATCGTGGTGCTGGCGGCTGCGCTTTATCCTTATGTCTACCTGTTGGCGCGGGCATCGTTTCATGAACAATCCGGAGCCTCCGAGGAAGTCGCCATGTCGCTCGGGCAGGGCGCCCTGGCGCGGCTCAGGCGGGTCGGCCTGCCGCTGGCGCGCCCGGCTGTCGCCGCGGGCACGGCGATCGTGATGATGGAGGCGGTCAATGATTTCGGCACCGTCGATTATTTCGCGGTGCAGACGCTCACCACGGGCATTTTCACCACATGGCTCGAAGCGGGCAATGCCGGAGGCGCGGCGCAGATCGCGTCGGTCGTGCTCGTGCTGGTGATCGTCCTGGTGATGCTCGAGAAGGTCTCGCGCCGCAAGGCACGGTTCTTCAATCAGGGCGGGCGGCACCGGCCCGTGGCGCGCAAGCGCCTGAGGGGCGCGCGGAGTGCTCTGGCCACGTTCCTGTGTCTCATTCCCTTCACGCTGGGTTTCATACTGCCTGCCGGAACCATCTTGCGGCATGCCTTGACGCGGATGGAATTCTGGGCGGACCCGGGCCTGTATCGCGCGCTCTGGCACACGGTTTCAGTGGGCGCGATCGCCGCTACGTTGACGGTAATCGGAGGCTTGCTGATGGTCTATGGAGTGCGGCTTTCAGGCCGCGCGCTGCCGCGGCTTTTGCAGCCTGTCACGACGATCGGGTATGCGGCGCCGGGAGCTGTTCTCGGCGTGGGTATCCTTATCCCGCTGGCGACCTTCGACAACGCCTTTGCAGACACGGTGCTGGCCGTTACGGGCTATGATCCGGGCCTGTTGCTGACAGGCTCGGCCTTCGCCCTGGTGCTGGCCTATTTCGTGCGGTTCTTCGCGATTGCACAGGGTGCGGCGGATGCCGCGCTGGAGCGGGTCTCGCCCTCGCTGCCGATGGCGGCCCGCTCGCTCGGGCGACGGCAGGGGCAAGTGCTGCGGGAAGTCTACATGCCGATGATCACGGGTTCGATCGGCTCGGCGCTCCTGTTGGTCTTCGTGGACTGCGTGAAGGAGTTGCCCGCGACCTTGCTGCTCAGACCCTTCAACTACGACACGCTGGCGACACGCGTGCACGACCAGGCGAGCCTTGAAAACCTGGCCGAGGCTGCACCCGCCGCGATCATGATCATCCTCGTGGGCTTGTCGGCGGTCATGCTTCTCGCGCGGGCGAACAGACCTGCCGCCTGAGCCGCTGGCAGGCGCTTCCGGATGAGCGGAATCCGGAGCGAAATTAATGCTTGCACCGGCCCGCACGCTGCCTTAAATCGGCGCGCAGTGCCCCTATAGCTCAGCTGGTAGAGCAACTGATTTGTAATCAGTAGGTCCGCGGTTCGAGTCCGTGTGGGGGCACCATTATTTCTGGATAAAGTGCTGTTTTTAATGTGGAAATTGGCAAGGCGGGCCTCGCCTATCCACCTAAATATCCCCCCTTTGCATCTTGCTTAACCGCTTCGCGGGTCAGCCGCTGGGCATTTCGCGCCCATTGTCGGGAAGGTGTATTGCGACAGAAGCACCGCCCATCGCCCGAGCCGTGAGTGCTTCCACCGATTCCCCATCTTCGCGGGTCAGCTTGCCGCCCCCCATCCGCATCGCCACGAGGGGTTCGCCAGTTTCGCCAGCCCGTGGTGCAGGAAGGCGAAAGTGCAGCCATAGAGCGTCGTGTCGACGATCACCTCGTCGCCCGGGGACAGGAGTGTCCAGAGCGTTGCCGTGACGGCGCCCATGCCCGACGACAGCGCCAGCCCGGCCTCGGCGCCTTCCAGCGTCGCGATTCGGCGCTCGAGCAGGTCGCAGGTCGGGTTCGAGATGCGGCTGTAGACATGGCCCTGTCGCTCGCCTGCGAAGATCTCACCGCCGGCGTCCTGACGCGGCGCAGGAAAAGAAATATTGAACGCTCGGGGCTTTGCGCTAGAACATGTCCCGTGACGAACTGGATGCCCAGAAAAGAACAGCTTTCGCCGCCGCTGCATTCCAGCCTGGCGTCCCTGATCGCCCGTGCGATAGAGGCGGGCGAGTTGAAGGCAGGCGACCGATTGCCGCCGCACAGGATTTTGGCCGCTTCCCTGGGTCTGAGCGTTCACACGGTCAGCAAGGCCTATGACAGCCTGCGCCGACAGAACCTGATTGACGGAAAGGTCGGCCGGGGCAGCTTCGTTTTGCATCCGGGCAAGGCGGATGACCAACCCTTCGATCTGGAGCCGAACCGACGGGGAGGTTTCGATCTCTCGATCTCGCGCCCTGTCTACAGCCCCCTGCATGTCAAACGAATGCAGCGCGTACTCACGGAGCTTCAGGAAGAGCTGGACCCGGCAACCTACCTGGCGTTGCGCCCGAATGCCGGCTTGCCCCAGCATCGCGAGGCCGGGAAGGAGTGGCTATCACAGTGTGGCCTTGAGGCGGATGCCGGCTCGGTGATCATCACGAACGGCGTCTCTCATGGCATGTCGGCCGCCTTGTCGGCGCTGGCGAGGCAAGGTGACGTGGTCTTGACGGACATGGTGACCCATCACCTGACGGTGTCCGCTTCGGCCTATTTCGGTCTGAAGCTGATCGGCGTCCCGGCCGACGAGCATGGCATCCTGCCCGAGGCGCTGGAGGCGGCCTGCTCCGACAAGAGGGTCAAGGTTCTGTTCCTGCTTGCAAATGGCACGAACCCCAAGGGCTACGTGATGCCCGCGGAGCGGCGCGCGGAACTTGTGCGCATCGCCCGGACGCATGATCTCTACATTATCGAGAATGATGCCTACGGGCCGATCATCGAGAATGCTCCGCCGCCCGTTTCGGCGCTTGCGCCGGAGCGCTCGATCTACTTGACCACGCTGTCCAAGTGCACTGTGTCCGGCTTGCGGATCGGATACATGGTGGCCCCGCCGCATGTCTTTCCCACGGTGCTCGGCCGGCACATGGCCTTTGGCTGGATGGCGCCGGGCCTGCTGGCCGAGATCGCTTCGAGATGGGTGCGTGACGGCACGGCGATGGAGCTGGCGATGTGGCAACGCGAGCAGATGCGAGGGCGTCATCGGATACTGCGGCGCAGGATGGGCGGTTTCGACATGTCCGGCTGCGAGACCGGATTGCATGTCTGGCTCAATTTGCCCGAAGAGTGGGCTTCGGAACGTTTCGTTCGATATGCCGCGAAATTCAACGTGACGGTTGCGCACGAGGCGTCTTTTCTGACCTCCAACGCGGGCCAGCAGAACAGTGTGCGCCTGTCGAAAGGCAGCACGCTCGAAGTCGAGGATTTCGAGCAGGCGGTCATGAATCTCTCGCGTTTGCTGGAGCGTCCGCAGGATCCGCTGCCGCAGGCGAGCTACTGAGATTCCCGATTGTACTGCGTCAATAAAAGAATTGACTCGCAGGACAAAGCTAAGAAAGGCTCCCCTTGTCTAGTAGAAGAAAAGCCAACGAGTAATCGGGAGAAAACTATGAAACAGCTCACTAAATTTTCACTTGGGACGCTGGCGATGGCCGGTGCCGTGGCGCTTGGTGTGTCCAGCGCTCACGCCGACAACTGGCGCTATGCCATGGAAGAGGGCCTGGACGATCCGCAGGGGATCTATGCGACCAAGTTCAAGGAAGTGATCGAGGCGAACTCGGATCATACGGTGCAGATCTATCCCGTTGGATCGCTGGGTGAATCGGCGGATGCGATGGAGCAGGCTCAGTCTGGTCTTTTGCAATTCATTGACCAATCGCCGGGTTTCACCGGGGCTATGATTCCCGAGGCCGAGGCCTTTCTCGTGCCCTACGTTCAGCCGACGGACCCTGAAGTGGTGGAAAAGTTCTTCCGCGAGAGCGTCGCCATCAACGAGATGTTCCACGAGATCTATCGTGAGCAGGGCCTGGAGTTGCTGGCGGTCTTCCCCGAAGGTGAGCAGGTTGTCACCACGATGGAAGAGTTCCGCACGCCGGAAGAATTCGAGGGGATGAAGATCCGTACCATGACCTCGCCTCTGCTGCTCGAGACCTACAAGGCCTTCGGCGCGTCCCCGATCGCTATGCCCTGGGGGGAACTCATCGGTGCGCTCAAGACCAACATGGTCGATGGACAGGAAAACCCGACGATCTGGATCGAGGCCTATGGGCTGGATGACCTGACCAATGTGATGACCTACACGGGCCACGCCCAGTATACCACGGCGGTCATGGCCAACGGCGATTTCTATGACGGTCTGAGCGAAGAGGACCAGGCGCTGGTCCAGAAGGCCTCCGAGGAGGCGCTGGACCATATCCTCGACGTGGCCGTCGAGCTGGATGCCAAGGGCCTTGCGAAGATCCAGGAAACCAACCCTGACTACAAGATCGTTCGCCTGACGGAAGAAGAGCGCGCAGCCTTCAAGGAACGTGCAAAGGCTGTCGAGGAAGCCTTCATCGAGCGCGCCGGCGAGCGCGGCGCGGCGATCCTCGAGCAGATGAAGAAAGACCTCGAAGCGGCACGGCAGTAAGCCGCTTGCCCCGGCATCGCATGGGTTCCGCCATGTGACTGGCCGGAGAAGACCAAGTTTGCGGGCCTGCCTGGCGGGCCCGCAAACCACCAACGCGAGACTCCAAGAACAATTCGTGCTGATGCCAGGGAGGGATCATGACCGACGCACCGCGCAAGAAACCGGTTTTGACGAGGATCATTGACGGGATCGACGGCGGCATCGCCGCGCTCGAGCGGGTCATCATGGCCATCGGTGTGATCCTGATGGCGGTGAACACCATCGTGAATGTCGTCAGCCGCTTCGTCTTCAACCACTCCATCGTATTTGCCGAGGAGCTCAACAGCATTTTCATCCTGTTGGTGACCTTTGCCGGTATCGGTTATGCGGCGCGGCACGGACGGCACATTCGCATGTCGGCGATCTCCGACGCGCTGCCTGCGCGGGTGCGGAAGGTCCTGATGATCGTGATCACGTTTGTCACAGGGGTATTGCTCCTGATGCTGGCTTGGTACTCGGTTCAATACATCATGGGCCTGCAGGCCAAGGGCCGCGTCTACCCCGCGCTCGGGATCCCTGTCTACATCAGCTATCTCTGGGTGCCCATCGGGCTCTTCGTGACCGGTATCCAATATATCCTGACATTCATCCGCAATCTTCAGGAACCCGAGATTTATCTTTCGACCGATCTGCGCGAAGCCGATGCGCAGGAACTTGAACTGGAGCTCTGACCGATGGCACTTGTGATGTTTTCCGCGATGGTTGTCCTGCTGCTTCTGGGCTTCCCGATGATGGTTCCCCTGCTTGTCGGAGCGCTCATCGGCGTCGTCGAGCTGTTCGGCACTGTCGACAAGACCGAATTCATGATCCAGCAGATGCTGGGCGGTATCCGACCCTCTTCCCTGATCGCGGTGCCGATGTTCATCCTGGCTGCGGACATCATGACGCGCGGCCAGTCGGCGGGGCGTCTGATCGACATGGTCATGGCCTTCATCGGTCATATCCGTGGCGGGCTGGCTGTCAGCACCGCTTCGGCCTGTGCGCTCTTCGGCGCGGTCTCCGGTTCGACACAGGCGACGGTCGTTGCCGTCGGCACGCCGCTCAGGCCGCGGATGCTGAAAGGTGGCTACAATGATTCCTTCGTTCTGGCGCTGATCGTGAACTCGAGCGACATTGCCTTCCTGATCCCGCCGTCCATCGGCATGATCATCTACGGCGTTGTCGCCAAGGCCTCGATCCCCGAACTCTTCATCGCGGGCCTCGGGCCGGGGCTTCTGATCCTGTTCATGTTCTCGGTCTATTCGATGATCTATGCGAAGGTGAACAACGTGCCTACCGAACCGGCGGCCAGCTGGAGCGAGCGCTTGTCGGTGGTCCGGCAGGCGATATGGCCATTGGGCTTCCCGCTGCTGATCATCGGCGGCATTTTCTTCGGCATCTTCAGCCCGACGGAGGCCGCAGCCGTCAGTGTGGCCTACGCTCTCATTCTCGAAACGGTGATCTTCCGGTCTATGCACATCAAGGATCTCTACCAGATCGCCCTGTCGACCGGCATGGTCACCGCCGTGGTCTTCATCCTCGTCGGTGCCGGTGCCGCCTTTGCCTGGGTGCTGTCTTTCGCGCAGATCCCCCAGCAGATGCTCGGGGCGCTCGGGATAACCGAGATGAGCGAGATCGGTGTGCTCTTCACCATCGCCATCGCCTTCTTCATCGGCTGCATGTTTGTCGATCCGATCGTTGTGATCCTGATCCTCGTGCCGATCTTCGCGCCGGTTGTCGATGCGAAGGGCATTGATCCGATCCTGGTCGGGACACTGATCACCCTGCAGGCGGCCATCGGCTCGGCGACGCCGCCCTTCGGCTGTGATATCTTCACCGCCGTTGCGGTTTTCAAGCGGCCCTATCTCGAGGTGATCAAGGGCACACCGCCCTTCGTGATCATGCTGCTGAGCGTTTCGGTCCTGCTGATCTTCTTCCCGCAAGTGGCGCTGTTCCTGCGTGACATCGCCTTTGCCAAGTAAAAGGAGCAGACAGATGTTCAAATCCATACTGGCCGCCTTCGATGGATCCGAAGGGTCCAAGGCCGCAA
>JAWLEL010000363.1:0-3063 GCA_041686165.1 Lentibacter sp. | reverse complement strand
CTGCCCATCATCCGCTCAGCGCGGCGCGTGCTCAAGACGGAAGCGAGCGCCATTCTCGAAATGGTGGAAGCGCTTCCCGATGACTTCGCCGATGTGGTCGATCTGATCCTCAAGACAAAGGGTCGCGTCATCATCTCCGGCGTCGGCAAGTCCGGCCATATCGGCCGCAAGATCTCGGCCACCCTCGCCAGCACGGGCACACCCTCCTATTTCGTCCATGCCTCCGAGGCGAGCCATGGTGATCTGGGAATGATAACCGAGCACGACATCTGCGTGCTCATCTCCAACTCGGGCGAAACGCAGGAGCTGCGCGATATCCTGCTGCACACCCGCCGTTTCAACATCCCCCTTGTCGGCATTTCTTCCAAGCCCGACAGCACGCTGATGACCTCCGCCGATTACCGCCTCACCCTGCCCAACCTTCCCGAGGCCTGCGCCATCGGCATGGCGCCCACGACCTCAACAACGCTCACGCTGGCCATGGGCGATGCGCTCGCAGTCTCGGTCATGGAGCAGCGCGGCTTCGGCTCCGAGGACTTCCTCAAGAACCATCCCGGCGGAAAGCTCGCCGCGCAGCTCTCCCGCGTGGCCGATCTCATGCACAAGGGTGAGCGCGTTCCGACCGTCGAGGCCGACACGCGCATGTCGGACGTCCTGCTCACCATGACATCGAAGGGCTTCGGCGTTGCCGGTGTGCTGGAGAAGGGAACGCTCATCGGCGTGATCTCCGACGGCGACCTGCGCCGCCACATGGGCGATCTCATGGAGCGGCGCGCGCGCGACGTGGCGACGCTCGACCCCGTGACAGTCACGCCCGATCTCTTCGCCGCGCAAGCGCTCGCGATCCTGAACGAGAGGAAGATCTCCGTCCTGATGGTTGTGGATGACGCGCACCGCCCCGTCGGCGTGATCCATATTCATGATCTCCTGCGCGCGGGTGTCGCATGAAAACAGTCGTCCTGATCCCCGCGCGCTACGCCTCCACGCGCTACCCCGGCAAGCCGCTGGTCCCCCTGCGCCAAAAGGACGGCACCGAGAAATCCCTCATCCAGATGAGCTACGAGGCGGCCAGCCAGATCACTGGCGTTGATAGCGTCTATGTTGTCACCGACGATGAGCGCATTCGCAGCGCCGCGCTCGGGTTCGGCGCTTCCGTCATCATGACAAGCCCGGAGCGCGAAAACGGCACCGCACGCTGCGCCGAGGCCGTGGCCAATGCAAGGATCGAGGCCGATCTCATCGTCAATTTCCAGGGCGATGCGCCGCTCACCCCGCCCTGGTTCGTCGAAGACCTGATCGCTGCCATGGCCGAGGACAAAAGCGCCCAGATGGCGACGCCGGTTCTGCAATGCGATCCGCAAACCTACGCGATGTTCAAGGAAGACCGCGCCGCAGGCCGTGTCGGCGGAACAACGGCCGTCTTCGGGGAAGGCGGCAGGGCGCTCTATTTCTCCAAGGAAGTGCTGCCCTATATCGACCCCGGCAAGGTGCCGGACACGGATATTCCCGTCTATCACCATGTCGGCGTCTACGCCTACCGCCCCTCGGCCCTCGCGGCCTATATCGGCTGGGCCGAATCACCGCTGGAGAAACTCGAAGGGCTGGAACAGCTCCGTTTTCTCTACAACGGCATGCCCGTCAAATGCGTCGAGGTCGACGCGAAAGGCCGGGTCTTCTGGGAGCTGAACAACCCGGAGGACGTGGCCCGCATCGAAAAGGTATTGGCAGAGTGATGACCAGATTTGTTGACGTTAAGAACATCAGGATTGGAGGAAGCGCGCCCTTCGCGCTGATCACGGGCCCTTGCCAGCTCGAAAGCTTGGATCATGCCCGCATGATGGCCGAGAAGATAGCCGAGGCCTGCGCGACCACGGGCACGGGCTTCATCTTCAAGGCCAGCTACGACAAGGCCAACCGCTCCTCCATCAAGACAGAACGCGGCCTTGGCGCAGAGGAGGGCCTCTCGATCCTGTCGAAGATCGGCGCGGAGTTCGGATGCCCCACGCTCACCGACGTGCACCTGCCCGATCAATGCGCCGCCGCCGCAGAAGCGGTCGATGTGCTCCAGATCCCCGCCTTCCTGTGCCGCCAGACCGATCTGCTTCTGGCCGCCGGCGAGACGGGGGCGGCGATCAATGTCAAGAAAGGCCAGTTCCTCGCGCCGTGGGACATGGGCAACGTGGCCGAGAAGATCGCCAGCACCGGCAATGAGCGGATCATGCTCTGCGACCGAGGCACCAGCTTCGGCTACAACACGCTGGTGAGTGATTTCCGCGGCCTGCCGATCATGGCGCAGACAGGCTATCCCGTTGTTTTTGACGCCACGCATTCGGTTCAGCAGCCGGGCGGCCAGGGCATGACATCGGGCGGCCAGCGCGAGTTCGCCCCCGTTCTGGCGCGCGCGGCCGTGGCTGTCGGCGTCTCCGCGCTGTTCATCGAAACGCATCAGGCCCCGGACAATGCCCCTTCAGACGGGCCAAACATGATCCCTGTCGATCAAATGCAGGCGCTGATCGGAAATCTTGCGCGTTACGACGCCATCACCAAGGAGGGTTGAACGATGAAGGTCACGGCAACGGCCCTGCCTGAAGTGCTTATCGTGGAACCGCAACGCTTCGGCGACAGCCGCGGTTTCTTCTCCGAAAGCTGGAACAAGGCCCGCTTCGCGGAACACGGGATCGAGTGCGACTTCGTGCAGGACAATCACTCCCTGTCCTCTGCCGAAGGCACGATTCGCGGCCTGCATTTCCAGGCCCCGCCCAACGCTCAGGCCAAGCTCGTCCGCTGCGGGCGCGGCGCGCTCCTTGACGTGGCGGTGGACATCCGCAAAGGCTCGCCCACCTACGGAAACTGGATCGGAGTCGAGCTCAGCTTCGAGAACGGCAAGCAGCTTTTCGTTCCCGAAGGCTTCGCCCATGGCTTCATCACCCGCGCGCCCGACACCGAGATCATCTACAAGTGCAACGCCTACTATGCCCCCGAGTCCGACGGGGCCATCCGCTGGGATTCCTGCGGGATCGACTGGGGTTTTGACGGCACGCCGCAGCTCAGCGACAAGGACGC
>JAWLEL010000029.1:0-13420 GCA_041686165.1 Lentibacter sp. | reverse complement strand
GTGGACATGGCCCTTCCGTTCCGCCTCAAACCCTTTGCAGCGCAGAACGCCGAAGGCCTGCGCGCCCAGACCTTTCGCCTATCCACCTTCTTCGGCCTCGAGGATGGCGCACCGCACCTGAACGGAGCCTTGCTCAAGGCCGGGATAGACGGCTCCCGGCAATCAGCGATAGACAGAGCCGCTGGTTGCCTGAGCGATCCTGCGGAAACGGCGCTTCACAGCTGGCGCGAGGCTGTCGCCTCACAGACCGGGATCACGGCCCAAACACCGCCGCCGGAGGCTGAAACGATCCGCCAGATCGCCAATGACGCGCTCTTTTGCACGGCCACGGCACTGGTCCGAAGCGGTGCACTGCCCACGCCCTGGGAGGCAGATCACATCGCCGCCGCGACGCTCGGGCTGGACCGGTCCCATGGTGCTCCGGTTTTCGCCGCCTGCGAGGCGGGGCTCTTGGCACTGAAGAACAGGCTGAACGCGCGGCTTGCGCCGCAAGGCGCGCTGCGACCCGCCTTCTTCACACCCCCCGATGATCTCGACATGCACATCAAGGAGGGCCGCCCCTACGCCCGGCCCGGAGATGTCATCTTGTTCTGATCCCGCGCGCACCAGCTCCGGCGCGGCGCGCCATCCCTCCAGGCTCTGCTAGCCGGTCCTGCCCAGTGGCGCGGTTCCCGGGTCCGTGCCTGGGTCCGTGCTGGTGTCCGTGCCGCTCCCGCCTGAATCGTCCCGGGAGCTGGCCGGCTCGGCATCCGGATCAAAATCCTCGAAGCCCGGCAGGTCCGACAGGTCGGGCAGACCCTCCTGTGTGACGCCGTCGCCAGGTGCGGCTGCGGCCACGGGCGCATCAGCCCAGCGCTCCATGTCGGCCCCGATGCCCTCGAAGCTCTCGCGCCCGTCGCTGCTACGGCCACCGAAGCGCAGCTGCACCGCACGAAGCCCGTCGAACTGCCCGAGCTTGCAGGGCCCGAGTCGCTCCGATCCGGCGCCAGCGTCAAGCTCGACCCCATCAAAGGAGCGCAAAGGCAGGGTCAGCACCTCGCCCGCCTTGAGCGCCGAGAACTCCGACAACGACATGCGCTGACGCGAGATCACGGCCCGCATCACGGCCTGCGCATCCATAAGTGCGCCCGCACCCAGCATCTGCTTTGCCTGCGGATCGGTTTCGCCGTCCGGCACACCCGCCTGCGTCTCCGATTGCGTTCGCGCATTGTCATTGCCCCTGCGCCGCCTGCCCGCAGCTCCCGGGCGCGCCCCGGACACCGGCAGAACCAGAACAAGCTCGCCGCGCTTCGCCCCACCTGCAAGTTCCAGCTGGGCGCGCATGACATGGTAATCCCCCGCATCGGCAATCAGTTGCAAGTGCCGCTTGCTTTCGATCCGCGCCCCGTAGGAGAACCCCTCGGTGAGCGCGCCTTGCGCCACTCCGAGCCCCTCGGTCATCTCCCTCAGCATCATGTCGATGAACGGGGCGACGAGCGCCGCATCGGTCGCGGTCGGGGCACGCTGCAGCCCCGCCTGCTCGCTGACCCTGCCGATGGTCTGGCACTCGATGAACCCCGCGACAACGTTCTGATCCAGCGCCACGGCGCCCACTGCGCCCTGCGGTCCGTCGAGCACCACGAAGAGCATCTCCTCATCCACGCAGCGCAGCATGGCCTCCTGGATGAGCTGCTCGGACTGGACACCGCTCACCGCCAGGGCCAGCTCGAACTGTGTCTCCGCCGCGCGCGCGAGCGCCGAGCGCAATGCCCTGGCAGGCGACATCACGCGCGCCTCATGCCCCGCGCGCCCGGCCCTCGCCTTCCGGCGCAGAACGTCTGTGTCTTCGGTTTCGCTCATGGCCTCCCGCCGCCAATTCTTGCCGTGCGTGGCCTCAGAGCTAAGCCAATCTGGTTACGAATTCGCTAAGGCTGCCGGCTTCGTGGCTCGGAGCGGCAGGCTCACACGGAAGGCCGCGCCGCCCTGCCCGGGCAGATAGCTCACCGTCCCCCCCATGCGCTCCATCACCTCCCGGCAGATCGCAAGGCCAAGCCCGGCGCCACGTTCGCGGTCATCCCCGAGCCGTGCGAATTTCTCGAAGATCACGGCCTGGTCGGATCGGTCGATCCCGCTGCCATTGTCGATGAAATCGACGTTCAACTCGTCCCCCCGAGCGCTCACGACGATCCTCAGCTCCGGGCTCTGCGCGTCACAGTATTTCTGCGCGTTGGCAATCAGGTTGATGAACACCTGCGCCAGCCGGTCCAGATCGGCGCTCAACTCGACATCTTCGCGCTCGCGCTTGCGCAGGATGCGCAGCCGCCCCCCGAGCCCGACAGCCGCAACAGCACGGTCGATCACGTTGACGAGCTGCCCGGTCTCGACATTCATCGAGACCTCGCCATTCTCGAGCACGGAAAGATCGAGAAGATCGTCGAGAAGTCGCGTCAGCCGCACGCTCTCGTCATGGATGATCGAGCTGTAGCGCGTCACTTCCTCTCCCGTCAGTTCGCCCGCATCGCGCAGGATTTCCGAGAAAGAGCGGATCGACGTCATCGGCGTGCGCAGCTCGTGGCTGATCTGGCTCAGGAAGGCATCCTTCTGATGCGAAAGCTGCGTCAGCTTCTCGTTGGCCTCGCCAAGCTGCCGCGCCGTCCGGCTGAGCTCTTCGGATTTCGCTTCGAGCCGGGAGGAATATTCCATGATCTGCGCCGCCTCATCCGCCACGGCGATGAGGTCTTCAACCGTAACCGCGGCGCCTCCGACGATCTGGCCGACCATGGCATGCGCCGTTGCAGCGCCCACGGAGCCGGCCAGCTCGCGTTCGAGGTGATTGAGGAACTCCGGCGTCGGCTCGGGCAGGTAGCCGCCCAGGCCCTGCGCCTGCGCCGCCACCTGGAAGAAGCGCTGTGCCTCGCCCGCGCCGAGGATACGCTGCGCCATGATCAGCAAATCCTCGCTCTGGGCGATCCCGCCATGCCAGCGCTGGCCACCGCTCGAATGATGAAACACGTCCACGAGCTGCGCCCCCTGGAGGCGCTCCATCGGCGAGGGGAAACTCAGCAGCGAGCGCAGGACGAACGTGCCGGTGTTCAGCAAGAGGCTCCAGAGCACCGCATGCACGAGCGGATCGAGCCCCTCGAATCCGAAAAGCGCCCGCGGCCGAAGCCAGCCGATCCCCCACGGCCCCTCGCTGAGAACCGAGGCGGGAAGCGCCGCGTCCGGCCCGAAACTCGGCAGCAGCATTGTCCAGAGCCAGATCGCGAAGCCCGTCGACATCCCCGCAATGGCCCCGGCGCGTGTTGCGCCGCGCCAGAACAGCCCGCCCAGGAGCGCGGGCAGGAACTGCGCCACACCGGCAAAGGAAATCAGCCCGATCGCCGCAAGCGCCGCGCCCCCGCCGGAGAGACGGTAGTAGAGATAGCCGAGCAGCAGCACCCCGATGATCGACAGACGCCGCGACAGCAGGACAACGTGCCTGACATCGCCGGCGACGAGCGCCCCCTCCCCGTGCCACTTGAGCCAGAGCGGCATCACCACGTGGTTGGACAGCATTGTCGACAGGGCGATGGCCGCGACGATGACCATGGATGTGGCCGAGGAAAACCCGCCCAGGAACGACAGGATGGCCAGCCCCGTCTGCCCCTCGCTGAGCGGCAGAGAGAGCACGAAGAGGTCGGGGTTGATCCCTGCAGGCAGGCTCGACAGCCCCATCACGGCGATGGGAACGATGAACAGGCTCATGAGCAGCAGGTAGGCCGGAAAGGCCCAGGAGGCCACGCGCAGGTGGCCCTCGTCCTCGTTCTCGACCACGAGGACCTGAAACATGCGCGGCAGGCACAGGAAGGCCGCCGCCGACAGGAAGGTCAGCGTGATCCAGCGCGAAGGCTGGACCTGCCATGTCGCGATCGGGCTCTGGCCGATCCGCTCGACGATCTCGCCCACCCCGCCAGCCATGCCCCAGACCACGAAGATCCCCACCGCGAGCAGCGCGCAGAGCTTCACGACCGACTCGACGGCGATGGCGATCACCACACCATGATGGCGCTCGTTGACGTCGAGGTTGCGGGTTCCGAAGAGCACCGTGAAGATCGCCAGCCCGGCAGCGACCCAGAACGCCGTTGCGCTTCCCTCCGAGAGCGCCGCCGTGGCCGCCCCCAGCTCGGGCGCGGCCCCCGCGAAGACAGCGAACGACAGCGTGACCGACTGCAATTGCAACGCAATGTAGGGCGTCGTGCCGACCACGGCCATCAGCGTGACCATGACGGCCAGCGTGTTCGACTTGCCGAACCGGCTGGAGATGAGATCGGCAATGGAGGTGATCCGCTGGGCCCGGCCGACCCGGACCAGCTTTCGCAGGACGGCCCACCAGCCGATCATGACGAGCGTCGGACCAAGGTAGATCGTGACATATTCCAGCCCTGACCGGGCGGCGAAACCGACGGCGCCGTAGAAGGTCCAGGCCGTGCAATAGACCGAGAGCGACAGCGTGTAGACAAGCGGAGAGCGCAGCCAGCCCGCACGCCCGCGCCGCGCCGCCCTGTCGGCGGCGAAGGCAATCAGGAACAAAAGCGCCGCATAGCCTGCGCATACGGCCGCGAGGACATTGAGCGCACTGATCACGCGCCGCCCTCGTCGCCCCGTCCCGCATGCGGGTGGGCGCCTACCGGGTCGGAAGAGGCATCCGGCGGCGCGGCGCCCGTCTCTGTCTGCCGCGTGAGCCGCGACAGGAAAGCGGCCCCGCCGATGAGGACGGCCCAGCTTCCGAAGACATAGCCCATCGCCGTCACGTTGTCCTGACCGGCACCATGCCAGATCACGGGCAAGGCCAGCAGGATCATGCCGAGGATGGGCCACAGGCGCAGCGCATCGAGAACCCGTCGCCGCCGGTAGGTGGACCTCGGAAGGAAGACCGTGCCGCTGCGCAGCGGCGCATCGGGATCAAGCGGTCGCGGAACACCGGCACCCCGGTCATCGCGTGCCGGATCCAACGGTCCCGCCCGCTGCGCTCCGGGGGGGTCTTCCCGCTCGCTCATGGTCTGGCCAGTTCCCGGACGGCATCGAGCACCTCGGCATTGGAAAAGGGCTTGGTCATGAAACGGGTCGCCCCCGCGGCACGCGCGGCTTCCCGGTCCTTTTCCTGGCCGCGCGCGGTCAGCATCATGACCGGCGTGGCACTGATCTGCCCATCCGCACGAATGTCCTTGAGAATGTCTATACCGCTGCGCCCGGGCAGCATCACGTCGAGCACGATCAGGTCGGGCTTGCGCTCTCTCACCGCGTCAAGCGCGGTCTGGCCGTTGGAATGGGTGTGCACGGTCCAGCCATCGCGGGAAAGGATGAATCCGATCGCCTCGATGATATTGGGCTCATCCTCCACCAGAAGCACGGTCTTGCCCATGCGCTATCGCCTCCCCAATCGGGCCCGTCAGGCCCCTCCATCGGCGCCCGCGCCTCCCTGCGCCGCGCCGTCTCCTTACCACGTTATCGCCAAATAACCTTCCCCTGTCAAAAGACTGATTTCACGTGTGAAACGCTCAGAGCGCCTGGGTGATGATCGAAGGCTCCCGCCGGGCGGCGCAGTCCTGCCTCGGGCAGATGCGGCAGCTGGCCCCGATCGGCCTTGCCTGCTCGGTGCGCCTGTCCGCGTCGGCGACAGGCACGATCAGCATCGTCGCCTCGTAGAGCGGTGCCGCGTTGTAGCCTTCGCTCAGCACCGGCTGCGCCACGGCATAGGCCTCGAAGTGCACGTCCTCGCCCGCGCGCCCGGGCTGCGTCACGCGCTCGCTCAAAGGCATCAACGGCCGGTTCAACGCCGAAAAGAGCGGCCAGAGCGGGCAGGCCGCCCCGAAACGCGGCACGGCGAAGCCTTCGGCGGGCTTGCGCAAGAGCATCGTGCCGGAGGCGTCGCAGACCACCAGCCCCAGCCCCCTGACGTCCCCGCTCTCCGGCAGGGTCGCGATGCGCCGCATGACCGCGGCCAGATCCGCGCCGAAGAGCTGCGCGAGGCCGAGCGGATCCGCCCCCCGGGCCGCAATGGCCCTCTCGACCGCCTCCAGCGGCATCTTCTGCGCATCCTCCGCATAGCAATCGAGATATTTGAGCGCGATGCTGCGCGCGCTGGCAGACTTGAGCTGCGGCGCACCTGTCACGTAGTCCTGCGCGGCTCCCTCGCGGGCGGCTTCAAGCGCCGGGAAATGCCAGCCATGGGACGACAGGAACGCCGCAACCTCCTCCTGGGGCGAGCCGATCTCGCTCTGCGCATCGCCCGCGCCCTCAAGGAAGCCCACCAGCGCCTCCGCGCCCTCGGCCAGCCTGCCCGCATCCTCGCTCATGTTGCGGTGAAACCGGTCGCGCCATTCCGGCTCGATCTCCTTGGTCTCGTTCAGGATCGAGGCGGTCGAGCGGATGGCCGTCACCGTCGAGAGCACCTCGTGCAGCGTGGCGGCAAGATGCGGATCGTGCGTGAGACGGTCGGTCAGCGTCTCGACATTGCGTTCCAGCTCGTCAACGCGACGCCCGGCGCGGATCATCAGGTTCGCCCAGCCGGGAAATCGCGCCGCGAAATCCGCGGCCTCGCTGGTGTCGACACTTTCGCCGAGGCGCTCTGCCACGTCCGAGAGCCGCGCGATCACGGCGCGCTCGGCCCCCTCGGCCAGCAAGGAGGGCTCCACTTCGAGGCGCTCAGCCAGAGCGGTCAGAAGCTTGCCGCCGATTCTGCGGCGGTTGTGCTCTATGAGATTGAGGTAGGAGCCCGAAATCCCGACATGGGCGGCCAGCTCGGTCTGCTTGAGTCCCTGTGCGATCCGCCTTTGCCTGATCCGGCTGCCCGCCAGCGCCCGTTCGGTCATCTGTTTTTCCTCATGCTTTCAACGGCTTTCTGCAGCGCGACATAAATTTCTTTACAACTTACGCTGCGTTAATGTTTATTTGTTTACAGAATTTTTCAATCCTTTAAATGCCTTGTTGCCTAATTTTCTTGTCCTGAACGATACTGCATTTGCACATTCGTGCCCGTGGGGAGACGGCAAGAGGAGGCCTCTACCCACTTCAAGGAAACGGGAGGAATTTCATGTCCAAATCCAACTTCACACGTCGTGGCGTACTCAAGTCCGGTGCCATCGCAGGCGCAGGCGTCGCGCTTCCGACGATCTTCACGGCGTCTTCCGCCGCGGCCTACATGAACGAACCGACGGGCGACTCCGTCACGCTGGGCTTCAACGTGCCGCAATCCGGCCCCTACGCAGATGAGGGTGCCGACGAGCTGCGCGCCTACGAGCTGGCTGTCAAGCACCTCAACGGCAGCGGCGACGGCGGCATGATGAACACGTTCTCGTCCAAGGCCCTGCAGGGCAACGGCATCCTCGGCAAGAAAGTCGAATATGTCACGGGCGACACGCAGACCAAATCGGACGCGGCCCGCGCCTCGGCGAAGTCGATGATCGAGAAGGACGGCGCCGTGATGATCACGGGCGGCTCCTCTTCGGGCGTCGCCGTGGCCGTTCAGGCGCTCTGCCAGGAAGCGGGCATCATCTTCATGGCCGGCCTGACGCACTCGAACGACACGACAGGCAAGGACCGCAAGGCCAACGGCTTCCGCCACTTCTTCAACTCCTACATGTCCGGTGCCGCGCTCGCGCCCGTTCTGGAGAAGATGTATGGCTCGGACCGCAAGGCCTATCACCTGACCGCCGATTACAACTGGGGCTACACGACGGAAGAAGCCGTCAAGTCCTCGACGGAAGCCATGGGCTGGGAAACCGTGGACGCCGTGAAGACGCCGCTCACCCAGACGGACTTCTCGTCCTATATCGCCCCGGTTCTGCAATCGGGTGCGGACGTTCTGGTTCTCAACCACTACGGCGGCAACATGGTCAACTCGCTGACAAACGCGGTCCAGTTCGGCCTGCGCGACAAGGAAGTGAACGGCAAGAACTTCGAAATCGTCGTTCCGCTCTACTCGCGCCTGATGGCCAAGGGTGCCGGCGCCAACGTCAAGGGCATCTTCGGCTCGACGAACTGGCACTGGTCGCTGACCGACGAAGGCTCCAAGGCGTTCGTCCGCTCCTTCGGCGAGGAATACGGCTTCCCGCCGAGCCAGGCCGCGCACACGACATACGTGCAGACCCTGCTCTATGCGGATGCCTGTGAGCGTGCAGGCACGTTCAACCCCTGCGGTGTCGCCGAAGCGCTCGAAGGCTTCGAGTTCGACGGCCTCGGCAACGGCCCGACGCTCTACCGCGCGGAAGACCACCAGTGCTTCAAGGACGTTCTCGTCGTGAAGGGTAAAGAGAACCCGACATCGGAGTTCGACCTTCTCGAGATCGTCGAGGTCACACCGGCCGAGCAGGTCACATACGCCCCCGACCATCCCCAGATGGGCGGCGCGGATGCCTCGCTCGGCAGCTGTAACGACGGCGCGTAAATCGCACCTGTCTCAGGGCGGGCTCCGGCCCGCCCTGATCCCTGCCCCTGTCGCCGTTCGGCACGTCCCGGCGCGCGGGCTCTCATTGCACATCCGAGGTAGGACCCATGGACGCAATCGTCTTGCAAATCCTGAACGGGCTCGACAAGGGCTCTGCCTATGCGCTGATCGCGCTCGGGCTCACACTCATTTTCGGCACGCTCGGCGTGGTGAACTTCGCTCATGGCGCGCTCTTCATGATCGGGGCGTTCTGCGCCGTTACGCTGAGCCGGATCATCGACTGGTCCTACGTCACCATCAGCGAGACCGAAACGGACTTTCTCGGCAAACCGCTGGAGATCGAGGTGCCCTATGTGCATGACTGGTTCGGCGTCGCAGCAGGCAATGTGCTCATCGACTGGGCCGTCCCGCTGGCGATCCTCTTCGCGATCCCGATCATGCTGGCCGTCGGCTACATCATGGAACGCGGACTCATCAAGCACTTCTACAACCGCCCCCATGCCGACCAGATCCTCGTGACATTCGGCCTGGCGATCGTGCTGCAGGAAATCATCAAGTATTTCTACGGTGCGAACCCGATCCCGACACCGGCTCCGGAGGTCTTCGCGGGCAGCTTCGACTTCGGCGCGATGCTGGGTTTTGATCCCAACACGATCATCTACCCCTACTGGCGCCTCGTCTATTTCGCCTTCGCGGCCGTCATCATCGGCGCTGTCTTCGCCTTCCTGCAGTTCACCACCTTCGGCATGGTCGTCCGCGCCGGCATGGCCGACCGTGAGACAGTGGGCCTTCTGGGCATCAACATCGACAAGCGCTTCACAATCATGTTCGGCATCGCCGCCGCCGTGGCGGGGATGGCAGGCGTCATGTATGCGCCCATCAACTCGCCGAACTACCATATGGGCATGGACTTCCTCGTGCTCTCCTTCGTGGTGGTCGTCGTCGGAGGCATGGGCTCGCTGCCCGGGGCCGTGCTCGCGGGCTTCCTGCTGGGCATTCTCGAAAGCTTCGCCTCCATGGGGGCCGTGCTCGACGTTCTGCCCGGCCTCAACCAGATCATCATCTACCTGGTTGCAATCATCATTCTGCTTACCCGTCCGCGTGGCCTCATGGGCCGCAAGGGCGTGATGGAGGACTAAGCCATGCTCGGACTGGCCAAGAAAGACTTCACCCTGCTCCTGGTCGTTGTGTGCATCACGCTGCTCGCACCGTTCATCCTGAACCCCTTCCCCGAAGGCTCGGGCATGGCGCAGTTCAATGCGGGCTACCCCGACCTGATGCAGCGTTTCGTGATCTTCGGCATC
Organism: Lentibacter sp.; assembly: GCA_041686165.1. Lineage (GTDB taxonomy): Bacteria > Pseudomonadota > Alphaproteobacteria > Rhodobacterales > Rhodobacteraceae > Lentibacter. The sequence goes on along the minus strand of JAWLEL010000029.1, from coordinate 3,712 downwards.
TTCGCCATCGGCTTCAACATCCTCTTCGGCCTGACGGGCTATCTCAGCTTCGGCCACGCCGCCTTCCTCGGTGTCGGCTCCTACGCCGCGATCTGGATGATGAAACTGGTCACGACCAACGTGATCCCGGCCATGATCCTGGCGATCATCGTCGCGGGGGCCTTCGCCCTCCTGGTGGGCTTCATCACCCTGCGCCGCTCGGGCATCTACTTCTCGATCCTGACACTTGCTTTCGCGCAGATGTCCTATGCCCTGGCCTACTCGGTGCTCACCCCGATCACCGGCGGCGAGACGGGGCTCCAGCTCAAGCTCAATGACCCGCGCGTCCTCGACAGCGCGCTGGTGGGCGGTGATCAGGCGCGCGCCAATCTCTTCGGCGTCAACATGAGTTCGAGCTACGAGATGCCCGTGGGAGGCTGGCTCTTCACCTTCAATGCTGGTTATTACATCGCCGCGATCGTCATGATCATCGCCTTCTACTTCGCGATCCGGATTTTCCGTTCGCCCTTCGGGCTGATGCTCCGCGCCGTGAAGTCGAACCAGCAGCGCATGAACTACACCGGCCTCAACTCGCGCCCCTACACGCTCGCGGCCTTCGTGATCTCGGGCATGTATGCCGGGCTCGCGGGCGGCCTCATGGTCGCCATGGACACGCAGGTCGGCCCCGAGCGCATGTTCTGGACAGCCTCCGGCGAGGTCGTCCTGATGACGATCCTCGGCGGCGCGGGCACGCTGATCGGCCCGGTCCTCGGCGCAGGCATGATCAAATACATGGAAAACATCATTTCCAAGATCAACTCGACCATCCTGCACAAGTGGTTCGCCTGGATGCCGGACGGGCTCGAGGACTTCGTCGTCGCCATCATCTATCCCTTCATCGGCAAGGGCTGGCACCTCACGCTCGGCATCATCTTCATGCTCGTCGTGATCTTCCTGCCCGGCGGCCTCGTCGAAGGCGGTCAGCGCATCGCCCGCCTCTTCCGCCGCAAGAAGACCGCGGATGAAACCTCAACCACACCTGCAGAATAAGGAGAACTTCGATGGGTATTCTTGAAGTCAAGAACGTCGGCAAGCGCTTCGGCGGTCTGCAGGCTCTGAGCGAGGTCGAGCTCAATGTGGCGGAAAACTCCTGCCACGCGATCATCGGCCCCAACGGCGCGGGCAAGTCCACCCTGCTCAACTGCTTCGTCGGCAAGCTGATCCCCGATACCGGCTCGGTCATGTTCGACGGCCAGTCGGTGCTGGGCCGCAAGCCCTACGAGATCAACCAGATGGGCATCTCCCGCGTCTTCCAGACACCCGAGATCTTCAGCGATCTCACCGTTCAGGAAAACATGATGATCGCCTGTTTCGCCAAGCGCGACGGTGCCTTCCGCTTGCATGCGGTGCGCGACATGTTCACCGAGAAAGAGATCGTCGAGAAGGCCGAAGCCATGCTCGAGGACATGAACCTCGCCGACAAGCGCGAGATGCATGCCGCCTCGATGTCGCGCGGGGACAAGCGCCGCCTGGAGATCGCCATGTGCCTGAGCCAGGACCCCCGCCTTCTGCTGCTCGACGAACCGACGGCCGGCATGGCCCGCGCCGACACCAACAACACGATCGACCTGCTCAAGCAGATCAAGGACGAGCGCGACATCACCATCGCGATCATCGAGCATGACATGCATGTCGTCTTCTCCCTCGCCGACAGGATCACCGTGCTGGCACAGGGCACGCCGCTGGTCGAGGACAACCCCGAGAACATCAAGGGCCATCCCAAGGTGCGCGAAGCGTATCTCGGCGAAGCCGCTTAACCGAGGAGACATCAGATGAATGTGAAACCGGACTTCTCCAAAGGCCGCAACATGGCCGAAACGGCCCCGGCCTTCCTCTCGATCTGGCAGATGGAAAGCTACTACGGCGAAAGCTACATCGTGCAGAACATCTCGTTCAACGTGCACGAGGGCGAGATCCTCGCGCTCCTGGGCCGCAACGGCGCGGGCAAGACCTCGACGCTGCGCTCCATCGCGCGGATGGACAGCCCGCAGGTGACCCACGGCGAGATCTGGCTCGATCACCAGCCGCTGCACAACATGAAAAGCTTCGAGGCCGCGCAAGCCGGGATCGGGCTGGTCCCCGAGGACCGCTCGATCATCCCCGGCCTCACTGTCGAGGAAAACATCAAGCTCGCCCAGATCGCCCCGCCCGTCGGCTGGTCGATCGAGCGCATCTACGAGCTTTTCCCGCGCCTCGGCGAGCGCCGCGCGCAGGAGGGGACCACGCTTTCGGGCGGCGAGCAGCAGATGCTCGCGATCGGCCGCACTCTGGCCCGCGACATCAAGGTGCTGCTTCTCGACGAGCCCTACGAGGGGCTCGCCCCGGTGATCGTCGACGAGATCGAGAAGACCCTGCGAATCATCAAGGAACAGGGCATCACGACGGTTCTCGTCGAACAGAACGCCGTGCGCGCGCTGGAGCTGGCCGACCGCGCCGTCATTCTCGACACCGGCGGCATCGTTTTCGACGGCACGGCTGCGGAAGTGCTTGAAAACGAGGAGCTGCGCGCAGAGTATCTCGCTATCTGACGGCCTCGACTGCCGCGCGGGGGAGCGCGCAGCGACCGCCCGCAAAGACACGACAGGACAAACCCAAGGGGGGATGACATGACCGACAAGACCTACGCACCATCAGACGAGATGGTCTCGAATGCGCATGTGGATGCGGCGAAATATGATGAGATGTATGCGGCGTCGGTGAGCGATCCCGAAGGCTTCTGGGGCGAACACGGCCAGCGCATCGACTGGATCACACCCTTCACCAAGGTCAAGAACACCTCCTACGCGCCCGGCAACATCGACATCCGCTGGTTCGAGGACGGCACGCTCAATGTCGCCGCCAACTGCGTCGACCGGCACCTGGCCGCGCGCGGCGACAAGACGGCGATCATCTTCGAGCCCGACGATCCCGCTGACGAGGCCCAGCACATCACCTACCGCGAGCTGCACGGCCATGTGAACCGCATGGCCAACGTGCTCAAGAATCTCGGCATCGGCAAGGGCGACCGCGTGGTGATCTACCTGCCGATGATCCCCGAGGCGGCCTATGCCATGCTCGCCTGCGCGCGGATCGGCGCGATCCATTCCATCGTCTTTGCCGGATTCTCGCCAGATGCGCTCGGTGCCCGCGTGAACGGCTGCGACGCCAAGCTGGTGATCACGGCCGATCACGCCCCCCGCGGCGGGCGCAAGACCAAGCTCAAGGACAACGTCAACCAGGCGCTGCGGGGCGATTTCGACGAGGTCAAATGCCTCGTCGTCAAACGCACCGGCGACCAGGTCGCCTGGCGCGGCGAGATGGATTTCTGGTATCACGAGGAGCTCGAGAAGGTCTCCGATGACTGCCCGCCCGAGGAAGTGAACGCGGAAGACCCGCTCTTCATCCTCTATACCTCCGGCTCCACGGGCCAGCCCAAGGGCGTCGTGCATACCTCCGGCGGCTATCTCGTCTGGGCCTCGATGACCCACGAGATCACCTTCGACTACCACGAGGACGATATCTACTGGTGCACAGCCGATGTGGGCTGGGTCACCGGGCACAGCTATATCGTCTACGGCCCGCTGGCCAACGGCGCGACCACGCTGATGTTCGAAGGCGTGCCGACCTACCCGGACGCCTCGCGCTTCTGGCAGGTCTGCGAGAAGCATAAAGTAAACCAGTTCTATACCGCCCC
>JAWLEL010000362.1:0-3068 GCA_041686165.1 Lentibacter sp. | reverse complement strand
CGATGGTGGGCATGCTCGACGTGGTCCGCGAGGAGCGGCCCGGCGCGATGATCGTCGGAGACAGCACGCAACCGATCTATGCGGGCAATCTCTACTTCGATCATGATCGCCCCGGCGGATGGTTCAACGCGGCGACAGGCTTCGGCGCGCTGGGATACGCGATCCCGGCGGGGATCGGTGCGCAGATCGCGCGGCCGGAGGCCACGACAGTCGTCCTCGCCGGAGATGGCGGCGCGCAGTTCACGCTGCCCGAGCTGATGACGGCCGCGCAGGAAGACCTGCCGATCACCTTCATCATCTGGAACAACGGCGGATATGGTGAGATCGAGCTGACCATGGAGACCGCACAGATCGACGTTGTCGGCTGCGACCCGAAGCCGCCGCTGTTCAAATCGGTGGCGGAAAGCTGCGACATTCCCTATTTCAAGGCCGATGCGACACCAGACGGCCTGCGCGCCGCCTTGAGAGAGGCGGTGGCCAACACAGGGCCTGTGATGATCGAGATAGATGCACCTTTCATAGCGAGTTGAGGCAAAATTGGCTGTAACAGAGACTGTTCCAACGCAAGCAGCGCCGCAGGATGGCGTCTGGTGCGATATCGTTCAGGAGCGCCCGCGAGGCCTCTTGCCGGGTGAAGACAGGAAGCGCGTTGCGTCGGCGTTGACGGATATGCAGAACTGGGCGGGCACGGTTCTTCTTGTTGGCGATCCCACGCATTGGATTCAGGTTTCGGCCGGTGAGATCGTCAGTTTTCAATCCTTCCTGACAGGCCGGATCGCCCGCGCGCTCGGCGCGGCGGAGGCGCTTGACGCGGAAGCGCTCAACGACACGATGACCCAGCCCGAACGGCTGGCGACGCATCTGCGCTCTGCCGAGCTGGCCGGTGGTAATGCGGTTCTGGGGCATCTCATCGGCGCGGAGCTGGCGGCGACGCGGGCCTTCTGGCTGGGCGCGGATATCCGGCTTGTCGGGTCGGGCGCTCTGGCCGATGCCTATGAGGCTGCCCTGCGCACGCAGGCGGCGCTGGTCACGAGGGTCTAGGCGCGGCCTGGAGCTTGCGCTGGTTTGCCCGGCGTGAGACCCTTTCCGCCAAGTATCGAAGGACGTGAGCATGAGCACCACGGAAAAGCACAGAGCGGCGCAATTGCCCCAGGCGATGGAGCCACGCAACGACGGCATGGCGCTTGATCTCGATTGGGTGGCCTCGGTGCAGGCGAACACCTCGGCCATCGAGCGGCGCGCCAAGACGCTGCCCGCGCGGCGCAGCGTGAAGAAGGACCACCAGGCGGCCTGGCTCCTGCGCGCGATCACCTGCATCGACCTGACGACGCTGGCGGGTGATGACACGGCAGGGCGCGTCGCGCGGCTCTGCGCCAAGGCGCGCCAGCCCGTGCGGCAGGACATACTCGATGCGCTCGGCATGGGCCCCATCACCACGGGCGCGGTCTGTGTCTATCATGACATGATCGCGCCTGCGCGCGCGGCGCTGGAGGGGGCGAACATCCCCATCGCCGCCGTGAGCACGGGCTTTCCGGCGGGGCTCTCTCCCTTTCACCTGCGCGTCAGGGAGATCGAGGAAAGCGTGAAGGCCGGGGCGGACGAGATCGATATCGTGATCTCGCGGCGGCATGTGCTCACGCAGGACTGGCAGGCGCTCTACGACGAGATGCGCAGCTTCCGCGCGGCCTGCGGCGAGGCGCATGTGAAGGCGATCCTCGCAACCGGCGAGCTCGGAAGCTTGCGCAATGTCGCGCGCGCGAGCCTTGTCTGCATGATGGCCGGGGCCGATTTCATCAAGACATCCACGGGCAAGGAGAGCGTGAACGCAACGCTGCCCGTGAGCCTGGTGATGATCCGCGCGATAAGGGAATACCAGGAGCGCACGGGCGTGCGCGTCGGCTACAAGCCCGCAGGCGGGATCAGCAAGGCCAAGGACGCGATCACCTATCTTGCGCTGATGAAGGAAGAACTGGGCGAGCGCTGGCTTGCGCCTGACCTCTTCCGCTTCGGCGCGTCGAGCCTGCTGGGCGATATCGAACGGCAATTGGAACATCACGTGACGGGGGCCTATTCGGCGTCCTATCGTCACGCGGCGGGGTGAGAGAAATGACAGTCAAGGAAATCTTCGAGAGCATGGACTATGGCCCCGCCCCCGAGAGCGCGGCGGAAGCCTTCGCCTGGATCACCGACAATGGCGCGGCCTTCGGGCAGTTCATCGACGGGGGTTTCACGCCCGCGCGGGAGGACTTCCTGAGCCGCAACCCGGCCAATGGCGAGACGCTTGCGGAGCTGAGCCAGGCGACGCAGGGCGAGGTTGACGAGGCGGTGGCGGCGGCCCGAAAGGCGCAGCCGAAGTGGGAGAAGCTGGGCGGCCACGGGCGGGCGAGACTGCTCTATGCCATCGCGCGGCTGGTGCAAAAACACAGCCGCCTCTTCGCCGTGCTGGAGACGCTCGACAACGGCAAGCCGATCCGCGAGAGCCGCGACATTGATATTCCGCTTGTGCAGAGACACTTTTACTACCACGCGGGCATGGCGCAGCTCATGGAGAGCGAGTTGCCGGACGCCGAGGCGTTGGGCGTCTGCGGGCAGATCATCCCGTGGAACTTCCCGCTGCTGATGCTGGCCTGGAAGATCGCCCCGGCGCTGGCCATGGGCAACACGGTTGTTCTGAAACCCGCCGAATACACCTCGCTGACGGCGCTTCTCTTTGCCGATATCTGCAGGCAGGCGGGCTTGCCGCGCGGCGTCGTCAATATCGTGACCGGCGATGGCGCGGTGGGCGAGATGATCACGCGGCACGACGGCATCGACAAGATCGCCTTCACCGGCTCGACAGCTGTCGGCCGCCAGATCCGCCGCGCCACGGCGGGCAGCGGCAAGGCGCTGACGCTCGAGCTGGGCGGCAAGAGCCCCTACATCGTCTTCGACGATGCCGATATCGACTCGGCCGTCGAAGGGCTCGTCGATGCCATCTGGTTCAACCAGGGCGAGGTATGCTGCGCGGGCTCGCGCCTTCTCGTGCAGGAGGGCGTGGCCGAGACCTTCTATGCAAGGCTCAAGGCGCG
>JAWLEL010000361.1:0-3077 GCA_041686165.1 Lentibacter sp. | reverse complement strand
GACGCTTCAGTTTCGCATCTTGATGCCCTCTTCCCAGCGAAAGCCGACACCGCCACCCTGCCAGACGCCCTGCCCGAAGGGGTTTGCGCCGTCGATGTTGACATGCTGCGGCAAGCCATGGCCCGGCGCGAGGTCATGCGCGCCGCGGACGGTGCTGCGGTGCATGATCCGCAGGCCCTGCTGTTCGACGGGCATATGCGCCTGGGGTGCCGCGCGGTGGGCGACGGCGAGATTGTCGATGAACACGCAGTCGTTCTCGGCGTATTCGAAGGCGATGGCATATCCGGCATCGAAACCGGCATTCAGAATGTCGTTATACTCCCGGCAGATCTGTTTCATGTCATCCGCCTCCAGCAGGCGGAAGCCGTCGGCCTGCGGGTGTTTCTCGATGATCGCGCCGGTCATCCCGAGGTGAAGCCAGATGCAGTCCTGGCCAGAGACCGGGTGTTCATGCACCAAGGGGTGCACGACCCCCGAGGCCGAATTCACCGATGACATCCGCCGCCAGCGTTCCTTGCGCTCGTCTGTCAGCGCCTCGAAAGCCATGCCCTGATGGGCGAAATGCGTCCCGCCGCCGTGCTCCGCGGGGCGAATGATATGATAGCCCGAGTGTGAGAAGGTGGCCGGAAGGAAGCTGCCGTCATTGTGCCATTGCGGCCCGACATCGGGGATTCCGTGGCGTTCATCGTTGGAGAGCCGGAAGATATGGCGGTTGAGATCGGGGGTCTGCGGGTGCACACCATGCGTGCTGTGCAACTCGCGCCCGCCCCACCAGCAACTGGCGCGCAGGAACGCCTCGTGACCGATCTCGTTTTCGTTCTTGAAAACCAGAAACCCGCGCTGCGCCATGACCATCTCGAGCGCATCCAGAACCTCGCGCGGCGGGGCCGTCTCACTTGCAAGGTCGATCCCGCTCACCTGCGCCCCGATCGGGTTCAAGGGGGTGATCTTCGCGCCGTATTGCTCGATGGGAGCGATCTGTGTCGGGTCGATGGCGGTGGTCGTGCTGGCTTGGGTGGTCAATGCGGGCCTCCTTTGTCTGCCCCCGAGGTAGGCAGCCGACGCCTCGACTTAAAGAGGTGCGGCAGATCCCGGATTCATGGGACAGCCAATGACAATCGCATCAACGGGTTTCTCGGAACACCCGACGCGCAGATTCCCCGAAGCGCAGTGCTGCCTTGAGCGGCGCACGCGCCGGGCCTTTGGCTGTCGTCTCAGGCAACAGGCGCAGCGCTCTAACGCGTGACGATATTCTCGCTTTCCACAGCGCCGAGGGACTGCAAGAGAGCCGATGTGTTGTTCACGCCGAACTTCTTGAGAAGCTTGGCGCGGTAGACTTCGACGGTGCGATGGCTCAGGTCGAGCTTGATCGCGATTTCCTTGCTGGTCAGCCCATCGGCGAGATGGGACACGATCTCGCGCTCACGCCGGGTGAGCGGCTGGTAGGGGCGCACGCCCGACAGGTCCGCAAAGCTCCAGACGGCGCGCATCAACGGCTCGTCAACCGTGAAGGAATGCCCGCGCGTGCGACACCAGAAAAGCGAGCCGTCCTTGCGCGCCATGATGCGCTCGTCCCAGTAGGTATTGCTGGTGCGCAAGGCGGAGATGCCCCGGTCACGGATATTCACGAACTCTTCGTCCGATGGGTAGAGGACGGCGAAAGTCTGCCCCTTGAGCTCGCTGCGCTCGTAGCCGAACATCGTTGCAAAGGTGAGATTGCAATCGCGGATCACGCGGTTCTCGGTGACCACGATGCCGATCGGAGCGTAGAGATATGCCAACTCCGAGAACTCGCCCGAGGCATAGGCTCTGTCGATAAGTGTTTCCACAATATTGCCTTATCACACCGCTTGAGCGACCCTTTCGAGACAAGATTCTAAGGGAGCAATCGGGGCGTGGCAACGCCCTGATCACTTACGATCATCTAGGGAGGAAAAGATGAAAACAGTTTTCAAAGCACTTGGCGGTGCTGCCATGGGTCTTGCCATGGCCACTGCGGCCTGGGCGGAAGACCCGATCAAGATCGCTCTGGTTCACGGCATGTCAGGGAGCTCCTTCGAGGCGTTCTCGAAACAGGCGCAGACGGGTTTCGAGCTCGGGATCGAGTATGCCACGGATGGCACAGGCGAAGTCGGGGGGCGCAAGATCGAGATCATTCTCAAGGACACGCAGTTCAAGCCAGACGTGGCCCGCGCCGTTCTGGCCGAGGCCTATGGTGATGACGAGGTGCTGCTCGCCGTCGGGGCGACATCCTCGGGCGTGACCAAGGGCATGTTGCCTATCGCCGAGGAATACGAGAAGATTCTCATCGTCGAACCGGCGGTGGCCGACAGCCTCACCGGCCCCGACAGCAACCGCTACATCTTCAAGACCTCGCGCAACTCGTCGATGGACATGCAGGCGCAGGCGCTCGCGCTCAGGCCCGACGAGAACCTGCACGTGGCGACGCTCGCCGAGGACTATGCCTTCGGCCGGGACGGCATCGAGGCCTTCAAGGCCGCGCTCGACGGCTCGGGCGCGACCGTCGTGACCGAGGAATACATCCCGCAGGGCACGACGGACTTCACGGCGGCGACCGAGCGCATGTTCAACGCGCTCAAGGACAAGGACGGCCGCAAGGTGATCATGATCTATGTCGCCGGCGGCGGTGATCCCATGGGCAAGATCCAGGGAATGCAGCCCGAGCGCTATGGCATCGAGATCTCGACAGGTGGTCACATCCTGCCGGTGCTGCCCACCTACAAGCGCGTGCCCGGCATGGAAGGCGCGATCTATTACTACTACGAAGCGCCCGACAACCCCGTGAACGATTGGCTCGTGGAGACTCACCAGGAGCGTTTCGACGGCCCGCCCGACTTCTTCACCGCCGGTGGCATGGCCGCGGCGATGGCTGTCGTCAAGGCTCTGGAGACGGCCGAGGAGATGGAGACCGAGGCGCTGATCACGGCGATGGAAGGCATGAGCTGGGATACACCGAAGGGCACGATGACATTCCGCCCGGAGGATCATCAGGCGTTGCAATCCATGTATCACTTCAAGATCAAGGTGGATGATGACGTCGAATGGGCGATCCCGGA
>JAWLEL010000360.1:0-3127 GCA_041686165.1 Lentibacter sp. | reverse complement strand
GGCTGGTCGCTCACCCCAATGTTGATGGTGTTGCAGCGCTGAGTTCGAGCTGTGTGCACGAAGCTGGCTACTTTGGAAAACGACAGCACATCCTGATGGCCGGTGTTGATTTTGAGACATCTGCCGTAGGCAGCGACGTCCTGGATATAGGCGATGCGATTATGATGCCAGACTTTTGGCGGGATGTGTTGGCCGCGGCGAACCTCGACGTAACGGAGAAAGACGGCTTGTCGCTGCCAAGCAAACCAAATCGCTTCCGGCTGCAACACCGGACGGCTTGGGGATACAATCAAATCGATACTGATATTGCGGTTGCTTGGGCGCACGGCTGAGAAACTCCTGGACACCTCCGGCAACGCGCGGTTTCTGCCGGGATGATGGTCGCCGGGCTGGGCATGTCGCGCTCTGACGGCCCTTTGCCGGGCTGTGCGGGCCCGTGGAGCGGTCAGGGGAAGCTGGTTTCTCTGTCCTTGCCGTCAGGCAGGCGCAGTGTAACCGCTCGCTTTGGACCGCCTTGCGGGCTCAGGCGGCTTTGGTCTTTGGCGCCGTCTCCGCCTTGGGCATCCAGTTCCAGGGCAGCAGCTCGTCGAGGCGGTTGATCTTGTGATCGTGGATGCGGTCGAGGACGTCGGCGAGGTAGGCCTGCGGATCGAGGTCGTTCATCTTCGCGCTTTCGATGAGCGTCATGGCACGGGCCAGGGTTTCGCCGCCGGTGTCGGATCCGGCGAAGAGCCAGTTCTTTCGCCCGACGCCGATCGGGCGCATGGCGCGCTCGGCGGGGTTGTTGTCGATGGCGACGCGGCCGTCCTCGAGGAAGAGCGTGAAGGAGGGCCAGCGCTTCAGGGCGTAGCGGAAGGCTTTGGCGAGGTCGCTCTTGCCGGGAATGCGGTTCAGCTGTTGCTCGGCCCAGGCCTTGAAGGCGGCGACCGTCTCGGCGCTGTGTGTCTTGCGGGCCGCGAGGCGCACCTCCGCAGGTTGTCCGGCGATCTTTCGCTCGATGTCGTAGAGTGTGCCGATCCGATCGAGCGCCTCGCGGGCGATCTCGGACTTGCTGGCCGTCCAGACGTCGTGGAAGTCACGCCTGAGGTGCGCCCAACAGGCGGCCTCGCGGAACTGCTGCGTGCCGTCGGCGCGCCGTTCGTACAGCTCCTTGAAGCCGGCATAGGCATCGGCCTGCAGAATGCCGCTCGCGTTAGCCAGGTGGCGACGTGGATGCTCGCCCTTTCGATCCGGGGAGAAGTGGTAGACGGCACCGGGCGGCGCGGCGCCTGACCATGGTCGCTGATCGCGGACGTAGGTCCATATTCGCCCCTGCTTCACGGCCTTGCCGAGCTCCTTCTTCTTCGCGGAGCGGTCGAGCACGCGGATGGGGGTGTCGTCGGCATGCAGGACCGAGCTGGCCAAGACGTCGGCCTCGATCTTCTCGATCAGCGGCGCCAGCGTCTTCATCGCGCCGCCGCACCAGTCGACCATCGTGGTATCCGGAATATCCGCACCCATGCGGGCGAAGATCTCATTCAGGCGATATAGTGGAACGTGGTCGTCGAACTTGGAGGTCAGCACGTAGGCCAGCAGGTTCGGGCCCGCCATGCTGCGCGGGATCGGCCGGCTGGGGGCGGGTTCCTGGACCATGCGCTCGCAGCGGCGGCAGGACTTCTTCACCCGGGCGATCTCGATCACCTTGATCTGCGCCGCGATCATGTCGAGCAGCTCGCTGACATCCTCACCGACGACGCGCAGATCGCCGCCGCAGTCGGGGCAGGCCTCCCCGGGATCCAACTCGCGACGCTCGCGCGGCGTGTCCTCGGAGACGCGGGGACGGCGGCGTCGGGTCTTGTCGGGTGAGGCATCGCCCTCCTCGGCCGGCGGCGGCCCCTCATCCAGGGCTTCGTCCTCGTCGGGCGGCGTGTCGTCGGCCTCGGCCGTGGCCACCCTCAGATCCTCGAGTGCCAGTTCGAGCTGCTCGATCTCGCGTTCGATCTTCTCCGAGCTGGCACCGAATTTCTGCTTCTGGAGCTTCGCGATCCGGATCCGCAGCGCCTGCACCAGGAGATCGTGGGCGCGCAAGGTCGCCTGCAATCCGGCAATGATCTCCTTCAGAGCGGCCGGGTCGTCGGGCATATCGGCGGGCGTCTGCGACATGCCCACGCATACCACGACGCACCCCGCAGCGCCATGAAAACAAAGGCTTTCAGCGCGATAATCTCACCCCACGCGGGCCGGCGGGGCGCCCCAGTCAGGCCGGCGCCAGTCGATGCCTTCCCAGAGCATCGCCAGCTGCGCCGAGGTCAGCCGCGCGGCGCCATCCCCAGCCGAGGGCCACGGAAAGCGCCCCCGCTCGAGGACCTTGTAGTAGAGGCAAAACCCCTGGCCGTCCCAGTAGAGCACCTTGATCCGGTCGCCGCGCCGGCCGCGGAACACGAAGACAGCCCCGCCCGCAGGCTTCTGCCGCAGCTGGTCCTGCGCCAGCGCCGAGAGCCCCGCGATGCCCTTGCGCATGTCGGTGACCCCGCAGGCCAGATAGACCCGCACCCCGGTTCCCGGCCCGATCATGCCGTCTCCAGGACGTGCAGCAACCGGCGCAGCGCCACGTCGTCGAGATCGGCGCCGCAATGCAGCTCGCGGCCCGAGCGCAGGACGATCCTGACCTCGGGGATGACCGCCTCGTCTGCCTCGGGCGGCGCAGTGGTCGCAGGCACCGCCTCGGCACTCGGCACCTCGACGAACCTCGCCGGCGTTTCGGCCGGCCAGAGACCCTTCCGCTTCAGCGCCCGCCGCCATTGATAGAGATGCTGGCGCGTAACGTCGTGCCGCCGCGCGACGTCGGCGACCGTCCAGCCGTTGACGCCGACCTCTGCGAGGATCTGCAGCTTGAGCGCCTCCGGCCACCGCCGACGTCGCTCCACCCCGAGCACCAAACCATCCCGCACCAGCACCTCCGCCGCAGACGACGTCGTTAACGACGTCAATAACGACATGCTTTATCCTCTCGGAGCGATCACTGGCAGGCGGCCGGAACCGGGCGCTTACGTCGAGAACGCGATCCGGCCGATTCCTATCACGAGAAAAACGCGTTGTTCGCCGGCTCGGACGACGGCGCCAGGACCTGGGCGCGCATCGCCTCCCT
>JAWLEL010000359.1:0-3131 GCA_041686165.1 Lentibacter sp. | reverse complement strand
TGCGTAGTTTGGAGAGCTGATGAGCGCCTTGAGCCCGTCGATCGGATCGATCTGGGGCACGTCCTCGTCCCTGAGCGGCTCGGGGTCCGGAGTTTCGACCCATGGCCGGTCGTATTCGGGGGCCGAGCCGGACAGCGTCGCAAGCGGCAGATCGGCCTTGATCTCGTTGCCGTGCATGACGAGGAACCGATCTTCTGCAATGGTTTCACCGACGATCGCGAAGTCGAGGTCCCATTTCTCGAAGACGGCGCGTGCTTCGGATTCGCGTTCGGGGCGCAGGACCATAAGCATGCGTTCCTGGCTTTCGGAGAGCATCATTTCATAGGCGGTCATGCCCACTTCGCGCTGCGGCACGTTGTCGAGCTGAAGCTGGACGCCGAGGCCGCCCTTGTCGCCCATCTCGACGGCCGAGCAGGTCAGGCCCGCCGCGCCCATGTCCTGGATCGAGATCACCGCACCGGTGGCCATGAGTTCCAGCGTCGCTTCCATCAGGCGCTTTTCCGTGAACGGGTCGCCCACCTGCACCGTGGGACGTTTTTCCTCGATGGTTTCGTCGAACTCGGCCGAAGCCATGGTCGCGCCGCCGACACCGTCGCGGCCCGTCTTGGCCCCGAGATAGACCACCGGCATGCCGATGCCCGAGGCTTCCGAGTAGTAAATCTTGTCTGCGTCCACGAGGCCCGCGGCGAATGCATTTACGAGGCAGTTGCCGTTGTAGGCGGCGTCGAAACGGGTCTCGCCGCCGACGGTGGGCACGCCGAAGCAGTTGCCATAGCCGCCGATGCCTTCAACCACACCGTGCACAAGCTGGCGCGTCTTGGGATGATCCGGCTCGCCGAAGCTGAGCGAGTTCATGGCCGCGATGGGGCGTGCGCCCATGGTGAAGACATCGCGCAAGATGCCGCCCACGCCCGTGGCCGCGCCCTGGTAGGGCTCGATATAGGAGGGGTGGTTGTGGCTTTCCATCTTGAAGATCACCGCCTGCCCGTCACCGATATCGACGACGCCAGCATTCTCGCCGGGGCCGCAAATGACTTGCGGGCCTTCCGTCGGCAGGGTGCGGAGCCATTTCTTGGAGGACTTGTAGGAACAATGCTCGTTCCACATGGCCGAGAAGATGCCAAGCTCGGTGAATGTCGGCTCGCGGCCCATGATTTCGAGGATGCGGTCGTATTCATCCGGCTTCAGGCCGTGTGCGTCAATGAGGTCCGGGGTGATGGCAGGCTCGGTCATGTGGCGGCAGCTTTCCTTTCGGGGTCTCGTGGCATGTCTTAGGGCAAGGTGGCGGAATGTGAAAGATGGAGGTTGCTTTTTTTGAAGGCCAAGAGGCCTGTCAACGCGCTTGACCTGCTGCGAGATTTGGCATTGTCTTGCTCTGGAATTCTTCCGGGAGACAGAATTGCTCGAAAATCGTTTCTTCGAAAAGGGTATGCCCGGCTCCACGTTGCAGGACATCCCCTGGCCGAGTATTGAGTCCGACCGTCCACACAGCCTGCTGACGCGGTGCCCGGAGGCGGGCAGGACACCGCTTGTGACTTTGCGGGATTTTGGCGGGGCAGGGACTGTCCACGTCAAGGATGAGCGTGGTCGGATGGGGCTTGGAAGCTTCAAGGCGCTCGGGGCGGCTTATGTGATTGCCTGCGAGGCCGAGGAGGGGCGCGCCCAAGGCGAGACCTTCGTCTGCGCCAGCGCGGGCAACCATGGCCTGAGCGTGGCTGCGGGCGCACGCGCTTTCAAGGCGAAGGCCGTGATCTACCTGAGTGCTGCCGTGCCGGAGGCTTTCGCAGGTCGTTTGCGCGCGCAGGGCGCCGAGGTCAGGCGCGTCGAAGGCAGCTACGAAGACAGCATGGAGGCTGCCGCACGGGCCGCGCAGGAGCACGACTGGAAGCTCCTCTCGGACAGTTCCTGGGAGGGCTATACCGCATTCCCGCACCGCCTCATGGAAGGCTATCTCGTCATGGCCGCGGAAGCGGCGGAAGAGATGCCCGAGCCGCCGAGCCATATCTTTCTTCAGGCCGGGGTCGGGGGGCTGGCGGCGGCTTGCGCAGCCTATTTCAGGGCGGTCTGGGGTGACAGCCCGAGAATAATCGTTGTCGAGCCGGAGGCCGCTCCTGCTTTGATCGAGTGCATAAGGGCTGGCCGGTTCGTCACGACCAGCGGCCCGGAAAGCGCCATGGGCCGGCTCGATTGCAAGGAAGCCTCGCTCATCGCGCTCAAGGGGCTTGCACGGGATGCGAACGCCTTCATGACCATCTCCGAGGCACAGGCCGAAGCCGCCATGACGCCGCTCGCGGACGCCGACCTTGAGACGACACCTTCTGGCGGGGCCGGTCTGGCCGCGCTCATGAGTCTGCCACCGCTCGGCCCTGATGCGCGCATCCTGTGTATCGTGAGCGAGGAGCCGTAAACATGCAGCGAGGCTTTGCGACGTCGGAGTATCGCGCGCGTCTCAAGGCGGCGCAACTGGCGATGGCACGACACGAAATCTCTGCACTTCTGCTCACGACAGAGCCGGACGTGCGCTATTTCACCGGCTTTCAGACGCGGTTCTGGGAAAGCCCGAGCCGACCATGGTTTCTCATCGTTCCCCAGGCGGGCGACCTTGTTGCCGTGATTCCTTCCATTGGCGAGCCGTTGATGCGGCGCACATGGGTCGAGGACATACGCTGCTGGAGCGCGCCCGATCCGTTCGATGATGGGGTTTCCCTCCTTACAGAGGCCCTGCGCGACCTGGGCGCGAGTGAAAAGATCGGTGTTCCATCGGGGCTGGGCAGCCATCTGAGAATGCCGCTTGCAGATTTCGGGAGGCTGCAATCGGCCGGACTGAACTTCGGCGACGATGCCGGCATCATGGCACAGCTCAGAGCAGTCAAGACCGAGGCCGAGATCGAGAAGATCGCACAGGCTTGCACGATTGCCGGGCGCGCGTTTGCCCGGATGGCAGAGGTCGCCCGTCAGGGCGCACGGCTAGACGCAGTGTTTCGCGGTTTCCAGCGGCTGCTGCTCGAAGAAGGAGCCGACTGGGTGCCATATGTCGCCGGAGGCGCCGGTCCCATGGGCTATTCGGACGTGATCTCGCCTGCCGGGCCGGACCCGCTCAAGATGGGCGATGTTCTCATGCTCGATACTGG
>JAWLEL010000358.1:0-3131 GCA_041686165.1 Lentibacter sp. | reverse complement strand
GATTCCCCTGAGGCAGAGCCTGGTGCATCCCGGACGCGGAGGAGGCGGACGCACCAGAGCGTCTGACGTCGGCCCTCCGTCTTCTGGGCGAATGGATCGGTGGTTCTGAATGGTTACTGAGCGAGTTCTCCGGCGTTGACTGCCAGATCGGCTATTCCGTATGGATTGCGTCTCAGGTGAGGCCGTTGAACGATCACCCGGCACTGGCGGCCTACCTCGAGCGCTGTGCGGCGCGACCGGCGTTCCAGGTAGCTTTCGGCGGGCGCGACATCAGGCTGACGTGAGGCTCGCGCCACGCGCTCCCTATGCCAAGTTCTGTCTGTCTTTCCGGCGCTGTCCCGAAGGATGCGGGGCGTCGATCGCTCGTAGTCGGCCAGCGGCATGGCGGTATCGGTCATCGGGGTCATTAGGGGAAGCGTCGAAAGTCGTCTTCTTGCGCATATTTTCATCAGGGCACCGGGTCCCTGCGCTTTGCACAAATGGCCGGTGCGAGGAAACCACATTGCGACACCGGCGACCTGACGAATGTTCGCAGTGGCCGTCATTCCTATAAACCGGGCGCTGAAACGTGGTCAACGGCGATGTCTTCCGCTGGAGCTGGATGTGGTCGCGCATCGCCGGCTGGTTCGGCATCGAGGCGGAGGAGTTCGACGGTACCGAGCGTCCACTTGCAGAGCAGATGAAAGGCGACGCGGAGGTCTGGTCCGAAATGGCCGCCCGCCACGGGCTTGCCGAGGCCGATCTCGCCCGACTCGCCTCGCCGTGGCACACCGACGCCGATCTCGGCCGTCCGATCGAGGTGGTGCCCGACATGTCGAAGAGCCGCCGGATGGGCTTCACCGGCTACGCCATTGAAAACCTGGTGCCTTTTAAGTCACGCAATATCAATTTCTTAGCGGGTACTCTGTAAACCGGTTTGTGGTGGCTTACATCGATTGATCGCTTGCGTTCCGCCCACGATTGTATTCCCTGTGAGCATGACAAAGCTCGTGCTGCTACACAAGGCGGACTCTATTTACGACGACGAACCTGACGTCGTCTACGACTTTCCGCGCAGCTACCTCAAGGCTGTCCAAGAGGCCGTGGGCGACTGGGTCATTTACTATGAGCCAGTGAAGGCTGGGCCGCGTGGGTATTTCGCGGTTGCGAAGATCGAGCAGGTGATCCCAAAGCCCGGAGTTGAGGGTCGCTTCCTCGCCATGATCGAACCGGGCAGCTTCCTGCCACTCGATACTGAAGTTCCCAGGCTGATCGACGGCAGTCCATTGGAACAGGCACTCACGGAGCCAGATGGAACGCCGAAGAAAGGTGGGGCCGTGCAGCTCGCGGTGCGCCGTCTCCCGGATGCGGATTTCGCTCGGATTGTGCGGTTGGGGCTTCCTGAAGACCTCGAGAGGCAAGAGGCGACACGATACGAACCGGAGGGCTCTGAGGTGGCCGAGGAGGCGGCGATTTTCGAGCGTCCGGTTCTGGAACGTCTCACACGGCGCCCATACCGGGACGTCGCTTTCCGCCGGAAGGTGCGCGAGGCTTACGACTACCGCTGCGCCATGTCCGGGCTGAAGCTCAGAAACGGCGGAGGGCGCCCGGAGGTGCAAGCAGCCCATATCCGCCCCGTCGAACACAACGGCAGCGATTCCGTGAGAAACGGGCTGGCGCTGTCAGGCACATTGCATTGGATGTTCGATCGTGGGCTGATCTCGGTCGCCGATGACAATGAGACAATCCTTGTGTCTCGCAACAAGGTGCCGGGTGATGTCGTAGACCGGCTGTTGAGTCCGAATGGAAAGATCTGGATGCCCGAAGGCAATAGAAACTGGCCGCACCCCGCAAATCTGGCATGGCATCGGGAGAACATTTTTGGTCAGATGGCTGCTGAAGGTCCCGTTCCTTGGGAATAAATACTAACCTGCCAGCATGAAAAACATAATTTCTCGCGGTATATTGAGGGCCCTTGCCCGTGGCCGACCACAGCAGCCCGAAAAACCAAAGGCTGCTCCGCCGGACAATAACGGTATTCAAATGCAGCGGGACCAATCCGAAATCTTGTCGCACTGTCTGTCGATTGATCTGGAGGTCGATCCCAAGGAAGCCCGGATGTTCGCCTTTGCCGCCGTGCCGGAAGGTGATGGAGAGGGGATTGTTCATCGCAAAGGTGACCCCAAGGCCGCGCTTGAAAAACTCGACCTGTTTTGCGCCGGTTTCGCACATGTCATTGGGCACAATATTCTGCGCCATGACCTGCCGCATCTCATGGCGGTCTCGCCGCGCTTCGCAAAGCTCGCGGACGGACCGATTGACACGCTGTGGCTCAACCCCTTGGCGTTCCCGCGCAATCCCTATCATCATCTGGTCAAACACTACCGCGATGGGCGGCTTCAAAGCGGCCACGTCAACGATCCCGAGTTCGACGCGCGGCTCGTGTTCGAGGTCCTTCGCAACCAGATCGACGCCTTCGTGTCGCTGAACACGTCGTCGCCAGAGACGATGCTGGCCTATCACTGGCTTTGCTGCCGAGGACCCGGTAGCGACGGCTTTGATCAGTTGTTCAGCGAGGTGCGCGGGGCGTCCATCCCGACCGAAGTCGAAGCGCACGAGGCCATTCAGACGCTGCTAAAAGAGGTGGCCTGCGGCGCGCAGGTTGACGCTTTGCTCGAGCGGCTTTCGGACACTGGGTTGGGCTGGCCTATGGCCTATGCCCTTGCCTGGATTTCGGTCGCCGGTGGGGACTCTGTCATGCCGCCCTGGGTGCGGGCGCAGTTCCGTGAGGCAGCACGGCTCGTCAAAGACCTCAGGGACACGAATTGTCGGGATCCGCACTGTGCCTATTGCGCAGAGTACAATGATCCCAACCGTGCACTCGAACGCTGGTTCGGCTTTCCAGGTTTCCGCCCGGAACCGGTCGACGAAGACGGACGCCCACTTCAGGAAAAGATCGTGGCGACAGCTATGGAAGGCGACAACCTGTTGGGCATCCTGCCGACGGGCACGGGCAAATCCATCTGCTATCAGATCCCCGCGCTGTCTCGGTTCGACAAGACCGGGGCCTTGACCGTCGTTATATCGCCGCTTGTGGCGCTGATGGCGGACCAGGTTCAGGGCTTGGTGCGGGCCGGAATTTCCTCGGCGGT
>JAWLEL010000357.1:0-3139 GCA_041686165.1 Lentibacter sp. | reverse complement strand
CTGCGCATTGCAGCCTGAGCAACCGCGCACAGCATCGGCAGAATAGGTGTCTTTACCGCCAATCACCGAGCCGACGAGCGGATACTTCCGAGGCCGCCTCGCGGGCTGCCCGAACCAATGCCCCCTCACGCAAAACTCCGCCTGAACGCCCTATTTCCTGCCCGCGCTCGCGCTTGGCGCTTCCAGCGCGTCGTGATCGGCGAGCGCCCAGCTCAGGCCCTGATTCCGAAAAATACGCTTGCCCTTGTCCGGGTAGTCTCCAACGTCATGCGGCAGGCGCTGGCCGACGACGATCATCTTCAGCGTCTCGTCGCCGGTATTGACGATGGTATGCGCCAGCCCGCCCGCGCGGTATCCGATGAAATCACCCGGGCCGATCTCATGAGACTCGTCACCGATCCTGGCTGTCGCGGTGCCGGCAAGAACGTAGACGCATTCATCCTCGTGGTGATGGACATGGTATTCGGTCGTCTCGCACCCGGGCTCCACTTCGATGATGTGAAAGCCGAGCCCACTAAGCCCCGTCGCATCTCCCAGCGACTTGTTGATGCGCCGCGCGTTCTCGTTGAGAAAATGCGTCTTGCTCAGGCCCTCCATGGCCTCGATTTCATCAGCCTTGATCAGGTAGCGCTCGCTCATGGGAGTAGGAACAGCGTGATCGACGGGAAGAGGACAAGGATCACCACGCGGATGAGATCGGACGTCACGAACCACATCACGGCGCGATAGGTCTGGGTCATTGGCGTGTCCTTGTCCATGGCGTTGATGATGAAGAGATTCATGCCCACCGGCGGCGTGATCAACCCGACTTCAACGACAATCAGAACGAGGATTCCGAACCAGATCGCGACATGTTCGGGAGACATGCCGAAGTCGAGCTGGCTGATCACGGGAAAGAAGATCGGAATGGTCAGCAGGATCATCGAGAGGCTGTCCATGAGGCAGCCGAAGACGAGATAGAAGATCAGCACGATGGTCAGCACGGTCCAGGGGCTGTAGCCCTGCCCCACCACCCAGGCTGACAGCTCCTGAGGCACCTGGCTGAGTGCGAGGAAGCCATTGTAGAGCGCAGCGCCGAGAACGATGAAAAAGATCATGCCGGTGGCGGTCGCCGTGGCAATGATGCTCTCCTTGAAGACCTGCCAGTTCATGTTGCCCGACACCAGCGCGATCAGACCGGTGCCCGCAGCGCCCACGGCCGCACCCTCCGTCGGGGTGAACCAGCCGAGATAGATCCCGCCGACGACGAGAAAGAAGACAAGGAGCACGGGCCAGACGTCAAGGAGCGCCTTGAAGCGCTCTCCCATGGGCATCGGCTCGCGCGTACCTGCGGCGCCGGGGTTGACGCGCACGTAGATCGAGATGGTGATCATGTAGCCGATCGCCGCAAGGATTCCGGGAATGAAGGCGGCGAGAAAAAGCTTGGCGATGTTCTGTTCGGTCAGGATCGCGTAGATCACGAGGATGACCGATGGCGGAATGAGGATGCCAAGCGTCCCGCCCGCAGCGAGAGTCGCCGTCGAGAACCCCCCCGAGTAGCCATAGCGGCGCAGCTCGGGCAGGGCGACCCGGCTCATGGTCGCTGCCGTTGCGAGCGAAGAGCCACAGATCGCGCCAAAGCCGGCACAGGCACCGACTGACGCCATGGCAACACCGCCCTTGCGATGCCCCAGAAAGCTCTCGGCCGCGCGGAACAGCGCCTGGGACATGCCCCCGAGTGTGGCGAACTGGCCCATGAGCAGGAACATCGGGATGATGGTCAGCGAATAGGACGAGAACGTCCCGTAGGTCTCGGTCTTGAGGCGCGACATGAACATGTTGGAGTCGCCCGTGGCCATCCAAAGGCCACCGATGCCGGCGAGCAGCATGGCAAGCCCGATGGGGGCCCTCAGGAAGATCATCAGCAGAAGGACGGGAAAGGACAAAAAGCCCAGTTCAAGCATGCTCAATGGGATGCTCCTTCAGAATGGGGCAGGAAGCTCCGGCCCGTGGTCAGCTCGGCAATTCGCGCGAACGCGCAGTAGACCGCCACGATCGAGGCGACGACAGAAGCGGCGAAACTGGCCGCATAGGCCCACCAGATCGGAAACTGCAACAGGAACGTCGTTTCGCCATAGGCCATCTTGCTCTGCAACCCGGCGAAGAGGCGGGCCGAAATGAGCAGGATGATGGCCGTCAGCACGACTTCCCAGAAGGTGACCAGGGCCTTGTTCGCCCGGCGTGGGAGAGCTGCCGTGAAGATATCGACCGTGGCATGCGCGCTGTAGAGCTGCGTGATCGGCAGGAAGGCGAAGATCGCGAAGGCGACACCGGCTTCCAACAGTTCGAAATCGCCCGTGATCGGCCCGACGCCTGTCGCCAATAGTGCCGCGGCAGCCACCTCGGAAAAGCCCTGTAAGAAATCGGAATGCCCGAAGGTGTTGAGGCCCCGCCCCAAGACACTGAGGCATGTCAGGATGACAAGCACGGAAAGGACAAGCCCGCCGAGAACGGCCATGAAGCGCGCCAGAAACGCAACGATTTTCAGCATGGCTCCCCCCGATACTGTCGCTAAGCCCAACCGAACGGTCGGTTAAAGCTGCCGTATATCTACACGAAAACCTAAACCGATCAAGTAGGGGATTCTACTTATTTCGACACGCGGTCTGCGCTTTCACACGCCCCGGAACAGCCTCAGCCAGAGCTTGCGCGGCACGAAACGTGCCAGAGTGAACAGCCAGGCAAAAGGTTTCGGGAAGGCATGTTCGAAGCGGTTCGAGCGCATCGCCTTGATCACGTGCTCCGCCGCCTCTTCGGGCTCCATGAGCTGCGGCATCTGAAACGCGTTCTTCGCCGTCAGCCGCGTTCGGATGAACCCCGGCGAAATGTTCTGAACCTTGATATCTGTGTCCTTGAGATCCGCGTAGAGCGTCTCGCCCATATGCATGAGCCCGGCCTTGGATGCGCCATAGCCGATCGAGCCGGGCAGGCCGCGAAAACCCGCAAGCGAGCCGATGAGCGCGATATGGCCATGGGTTTGCGCGGTGAATTTCGGGACAACCTCTCCAAGAACATGGATACCCCCCATGAAGTTGACATTGCACATCTGCTCGACGGCGTGCGCCTCCCAGTCCTGCGCCTTCATCGGATCGTAGTAGCC
>JAWLEL010000028.1:0-13844 GCA_041686165.1 Lentibacter sp. | reverse complement strand
GTTTCCCCGATTTATACGATTTATGGGGGGGATTGTCACGCACTGACGCTATATTTTGTGCGGTGTCGCGCTGCCGTCGGACCCCCTCTTTTGCGGCATCTCAGACTGCCTCAAGCCCGGTCCCGGAGCGAGATCGGAAAGATCCGCGTGAAACGCCCTCAGCGTGTCAGCAGAGCGCCCAAGCATTGACGCATTGTGGCGTTAGAGAGGAGGCAGGAATGCGAATGCCGCGCGCAAAGGAGCAGCACATGAGCCAGGATGGACAACACGCAAAAGACGAAACGCTCCACTTCACGCCGGAAGACAAGCGCATATGCACATGGTTCGAAGCCGTGACGATCAGCTTTCTGAATGTCTTCGTCTTCGCGTTCCTGCTCGCCGGCCGCAAGTTCCTTGTCGTTCTGGCGATGTTCTGGCCCGCGCTTGCAGGTGCGGCAGTCCTGTTCGCAGTGTCAGTCTTCGTCGTCCGACGCTGGCACAATGGCTGATGAGCCATCGGTTTCACTGACTTCCAGATACTGCGCCCTCTGGCCCAACTCGGCAAAAAGCTCAGGGCCCGTGCCTGTCATCCAAGCCTGAGAGCCCAGCGCGCATATCTCATCGTATAAAGCCGCGCGGCGGTCTGCATCGAGATGCGCCGCAACCTCGTCAAGAAGCGCGATCGGCGGCACTCCAAGCTCGGCTTTGAGGGCGCGGGCATTGGCCAGGATAAGAGAGATCAGAAGCGCCTTCTGCTCACCCGTGGAACTGTCCCTTGCAGGAACACCCTTGGCCGTGAAAACTCCATATAGATCAGACCTGTGCGGCCCAACAAGGGCGCGCCCCGCCGCCATGTCCCGAAAGCGGCTCTCCGCCAGCGCGTCGCGCAGATCATCTGCCGTCTCGGGCATGGCGCCCTCGCTTTGTATCAGCTCCAACTCTGCGGAAGGAAAGGCCGTCTCGGCACCTTCCTGCGCGCCCTTGATCCGCTCCAACGCTGCCAGACGGTTCCTGTGCATCGCGGCGCCACTTCGTGCCATCTGCGCCTCCAGCGCGCCATACCAATGGCTGTCCCGCACTTCGGCCTTGAGCAGCCTGTTGCGCTCTCGCATGGCCTTCTCGTATTCGAGCGTTTGGTCCGAATGCTCGGGAAAGAAACTGAGCGTCAGCCTGTCGAGGAAACGTCTGCGCCCCTCGGCAGCTTCGGTCCAGAGCCGGTCCATGGACGGGACGAGCCAAACCACACGCGCAATCCGGCCCAGCGCCGTCTGGGCAGCCGGCTTGCCATCGATCCTGACGCTGCGGGCCGTGCCATCCTCTGAGACGGTTTCGACTTCATGGGTGCGATCACCAGAGCATATGACCGCCGACAGCTTCCAGCCGATCTCCTCGGGCCGTTTGCTCATATCGCGCGCTGCGGCCCGGCGCATGCCGCGACCGGGCGAGAAAAGCGACACTGCTTCGAGAATATTGGTCTTGCCCGAACCGTTCGGGCCATAGATCGCCACGGGCCGCCCATCCGCCACGATCCGAGCCGTTCGGTGCGAACGGAAATGCGACAGCTTCAGGTCGCGAATAAAGAGCTGCACCACGGCTCAGCCCCCGTTTTCTCTCGAAGAAAACGGCTCGGAAAAAGCAATTTTTCCGGAATGGAATTTTCGAGAAATTCCGGCACGCACGGCCGATATCACACGCGCATCGGCATCACGACATAGACAGCCGAGGTGTCGTTCCCTTCGCGCATCAGCGTCGGGTCGCCCGATGAGTTGAACATGAATACGGCGTTTTCGCGATCGACCTGGCTTGATATCTCAAGAAGGTATTTCGCATTGAACCCAATCTCGAGGCGCTCGTCCCCATAGGCCACAGCCAGCTCTTCTTCCGCCGCGCCACTGTCAGGCGCGTTGACCGACAGCACGAGCTTATCTTCGTCGAGGGTCAGTTTGACGGCCCGCGAGCGCTCGGAAGACACCGTGGCAACGCGGTCGACGGCCCGTGCGAACTCGGCGGCATCCACTTCGAGCTTTCGTGTGTTACCCTGGGGAATAACCCGAGTGTAATCGGGGAAGGTCCCGTCGATCACCTTCGATGTCAGCGTAATGTCGGGCGTGGCAAAGCGCACTTTCGTCTCTGATACAGAAACGGCGATCTGGGCGTCGTCATCGTCGAGCAGTTTGCGCAGCTCACCAACCGTTTTGCGCGGGACAATGACACCTGGCATATCGCCCGCCCCGTCGGGCAGCTCCGCGTCGATCCGCGCGAGCCTGTGACCGTCCGTCGCCACGCAGCGCAGCACCTTGCCGCCATCGGCATCCGAAACATGCATGTAGACGCCGTTGAGATAGTAACGCGTCTCCTCCGTCGAAATCGCGAACTTCGACTTGTCGAACAGCCGACGCAGTATCGGCGCGGGGGCAGAGAAATTCGAGCTGTATTCGGAGGTTGCCATCACCGGGAAGTCTTCCTTGGGCAATGTCGCAAGATTGAAGTTCGACCGCCCCGCTTCGACGGTGAGCCTGCCAGACGCGCCGTCATCCGTCAGCGTCACGAGCGCCCCATCCGGAAGCTTCCGGACGATCTCGTGCAGCGTCACGGCGGAGACGGTCGTAGCGCCGGCGCGTTCGACCTTTGCATCAGCACGGTCCACGACTTCGATGTCCAGGTCGGTGGCCCGAAAGCGCACATCCGCGTCCTGTGCCTCGATCAGCACATTGGCCAGAATCGGGATGGTGTTTCGGCGCTCCACTACCGACTGCGCCTGTGCCACGGCCTTCAACAATGCCGCACGCTCAATACTGAATTTCATCCCTCGCTCCTCATGACTGGCGGGACAGGCACGCTACCCGTTTCACCACGCAACTCAAGTTATTTCTCGTGTTGTCCACTGGAAACGCGGAAGCGTCAAGCTTCGGGGCGGTTGCGAAGCTTCAGGCCTCGAGCATCCGACGCAGGATCTCCACATCCTCCGCGATCTGCCCGTCCTTTGTGCGCAGATCCTCGATCTTGCGCACGCCATACATGACGGTCGTATGATCGCGCCCGCCAAAATGCCGGCCTATCTCGGGCAAGGAGCGGCTTGTGAGCTGTTTGCAAAGGTACATGGCGATCTGACGCGGTCGCGCATAGGTCCGCAAACGCTTTGGCCCGACCATATCGCTGAGACGGATGTTGTAGTGTTCAGAAACCTTACGCTGGATCTCCTCGACGGTGATCTTGCGCTCAGACGCGCGCAGCACATCCGCAAGACAATCCTGCGCAAGCTCCATCGTAATGGGCCGCCCGACCAGTGACGCGAAAGCAAAAAGACGTGTGAGCCCGCCTTCGAGCACACGCACATTCGTGCTGATACGATGCGCGAGAAATTCCAAGACTCCATTATCTATTTCAAGCCCGGGATATTGCGCCTTCTGAACCTCGACCTTCGTTTGAAGAATCCCGAGCCGAAGCTCGTAGTCAGTGGGGTGCAGGTCGACAACCAGGCCACATTGCAGGCGGCTTTTGATCCGCTCCTCGAGGTCCTTGATTTCACCGGGCGCCCGATCTGCCGAGATGATGATCTGCTTGTTCTGATCAACTAGAGCATTGAACGTATGAAAGAACTCTTCCTGTGTGCTGTCCTTGCCGGCGATGAACTGAACATCATCGACCATTAAAACATCAACAGATCGGAAAAGCTCCTTGAAGTCCATCATCTTGCGCTCTCGGAGCGCTTGAACGAAGCGGTACATGAACTGTTCTGCAGAGAGGTAGATGACATTCAGATCGGGGCGCGTCTCGCGCAATTCCCACGCCACGGCATGCATGAGATGCGTCTTGCCGAGTCCGACACCACCGTAAAGGAACAACGGGTTGAACGTGACCGGACCACCCTCGGCCACACGCTTTGCCGCCGCATGGGCAAGCTCGTTTGGCTTGCCGACGACAAAGCTGTCAAAGGTGAACTTCTGATCAAGCGGCGCCGCAGCAACCAGCGCCTCACGGCTCCCGGCCTTCGCACCGTTCATCAGCTCAGCCTCACCCGGCTTGCTCACTTCACTCGATACCCGCTTGGGCGCTTGCGCCGGCACCACGAATTGAACGCGGGATACGTTCATGCCCAACCCCATCATCTGATAGAGGATTTGGTCGCCAAAGTTCTGTTTAACATAGTTTCCGAGAAAGCTCGTGGGCGCGTGAAAGACGGCGACACCGTTTTCGATCTCGCCGAATTCAAGTGGCTCGATCCAGCTTGCGTAGGTGTTCTTGCCGATCGTTTTCTGGAGATTATGCTGCAGCTCGCCCCACTGTTCGTCAGTCATCCGTCGTCCCATTTCAAATCGGCAGCACCCTCCACAATGGAGGTGCCCTATTCATCAGCTCTGTCAATTACCAAACCGTCTGTCCCATCCGGCTCAGCCAAAGGCTATTCACTTGGACGATAGGCATTCGTCGGCCCTAAGAGGCCATTTTTCGGATGCTCTGTCGCTACACCTTCATGGACGATGCGCCATCTCGCTGATCAGGTCTCCCAAAAACCCAGTCAGCTTTCCGACTTGTCCCCCCAAGGCGAGGTGAATCGCTCTATACAAGCTAGCAATTTGGCACGCGTTCCCGCAACGAAACTTCACGCTTGACTCGGGCTTTCGCTGAAAAGAATCCCCGAGAAGAATTTCGGCCTTTGAAATCTATGGGAAAAACAAAAAAGCGGCACTCCGAGAGGAGTGCCGCTCTACCATGTTCTGACGTGGTGACCGGTTTAGCCGAGCGCTTTTACACGCGCCGAAAGGCGGGACATCTTGCGCGCTGCCGTGTTCTTGTGAAAGACGCCTTTGGAAACGCCGCGCATCAGCTCGGGCTGAACCTCGCGCAATGCAGCAGAGGCGGCATCCTTGTCACCGGAAGCAATCGCTTCCTCCACTTTGCGAAGATATGTGCGAATGCGCGAGCGGCGCGCTTTGTTTACCGCGAAACGGCGCTCGTTCTGACGGGCGCGCTTCTTGGCTTGGGTCGTATTTGCCATGTGGATGACCTCGGTTCGGTTTCAATATGTTCTACGCAAGCAAAGCGCTCAAAGAGCCGACACCGAGTGGTGATTCGAGCCAGAGCGGGCTGCACGCGCATGTATCGCGCGGCGTATACGCGACTTCCTCCGCTTTGCAAACCCCTATAAGTGATGCCTCGGCCTTGTTGCTACTTGTCTCGGAACTGCGCCTGTCGTTTTTCCGAGAAGGCCGCCATGCCTTCTTTTTGGTCCTCCGTCGCAAAAAGCGAATGGAAAACACGACGCTCGAAGAGCAGGCCCTCGCTGAGCGTCGTTTCGAAGGACCGGTTCACAGCTTCCTTGACGGCCATGGACGTCAGCATCGACTTCTCGGCAATCTTGGTCGCAGCCGCCATGGTTTCTTCCATCAGCTTTTTCGCCGGAACAACGCGGCTGACAAGCCCGGAGCGCTCGGCCTCTTCGGCGTGCATGAAACGGCCCGTAAGGTTCATATCCATGGCCTTCGCCTTGCCAATGGCCCGCGTCAAACGCTGCGTGCCGCCAAGTCCTGCCATGACACCAAGGTTGATCTCCGGCTGTCCAAATTTCGCGTTGTCAGCGCAAATGATGAAATCGCACATCATCGCCAGCTCACAGCCGCCACCGAGCGCATATCCGGAAACCGCTGCGATGATTGGCTTGCGAATGCGCCCGATTTCGTGGCTTTCGGGCGTGAAGAGGTCTTCCGTGAAGACTTCGACGAAGCTCTTCTCGCTCATCATCTTGATGTCGGCGCCCCCGGCAAAAGCCTTCTCACTGCCCGTGATCACTATGCAGCGCACCTTGTCGTTCGACTGCGCTTCCTTAAGCGCGGCGACAAGCTCGGTCAGGAGCTCGGCATTCAGGGCATTCAGGGCATCGGGTCGGTTCAGGCGGATCAGGGCAATGTGGTCTTCGACGTCTACGATCAGCGTCTCATAAGCCATGTGATTTCGCTTTCGCTTGTTGCGTTCAGACCCAATTCCTTATCATTCCTGACGCCCGGTTCAAGCTAAACCGTTTCAACCCGTCCGCAGATCCCGCTCCGATTGAAACGGATCAACGCTGGCAGCGCGGGCAGTAGAATGTCGAGCGGCCTGATTGAACGATACGGCGAATTGTTCCGGAACAGCCATCGCTGCCGCATGAGCTGCCCTCACGATCATAAACTCGGAAACGATGCTGGAAATACCCAAGCTCTCCGCTTGCCTGCCTGAAGTCCCTCAAACTGGATCCGCCCGAGTCGATGGCTTCATTCAAGACATCGCGCACTGCGTGCACGACTGTTTCAAGCCGCGCGCGGCTTATACTGCCGGCTTTCCTGCGTGGAGAAATTCCCGTTCTGTGAAGCACTTCACAGACATAAATGTTGCCGAGCCCGGCAATGATACGCTGATCGAGAAGCGCGGCTTTCACAAGAGAGCGGCGGCCTTCCAGCGCAGCCGCAAGGTAGATACCATCAAAGGAATTGCCCAGCGGCTCCGGTCCGAGCCTGGCGAGCAACGGATGCTTGTCGGCAGCGTCGGTCATAACCAGGTCCATCGCGCCGAAGCGCCTTGGATCGTTGAAAGCGACCCGCGCGCCGTTGTCCATCTCGAAGACCACGTGATCATGGTTTTGCAACTGCGGGTGGGTATGGACAAATTGTCCCAGTGGATCTCCGGAGACAGTCATCCGGCCTGACATGCCGAGATGAATCAGGAGTGTTTCTGAGCTGTCGAGATCGACAAGTATGTATTTGGAGCGTCGCCTCAGCCGCTCTACCCTCGCCCCGGTCAGGCGGCCGGCCATGTTGTCGGGAAAGGGCCAGCGCAGGTCTGGTCGGTTCACCGAGACATGTGCAAACCTCGCGCCTTCCATCGACGGCACCAGCCCGCGCATGACGGTCTCGACCTCGGGCAATTCGGGCATCTGTCAGCATCCTCCCCGGAGCTAAGCCATTTCAACGCATTGTATGCGCCTGTGCGGCCCTATATGGAGAGAGCACACAGCAATCGGCAAGGCTCATGTCAGACAAAACGACCCATTTCGGATTCGAAACTGTCCCGGAGACAGAGAAGGCTGGGCGTGTGCAGGGTGTATTCGGGTCAGTCGCTTCGAAATACGATGTCATGAATGACGCCATGAGCTTGGGCATTCACCGCCTCTGGAAGGATGCGATGATGGACTGGCTCGCGCCGCGCGCAGGCCAGAGATTGCTCGACGTGGCCGGTGGCACCGGAGACATTGCATTTCGGTTTCTCGACCGCGCGGGACATGCCGAGGCCGTCGTTCTCGACCTGACCGAACCAATGCTCATTGAAGGGCGCAAACGCGCCGAGGCAGAAAAGCTTGGGGACAGTGTCGAGTGGGTCGTGGGCGATGCGATGGCGCTACCTTTCCCCGACAATTCTTTCGATGTCTACACGATCAGTTTCGGCATTCGAAACGTCACCCGCCCCCAGGAAGCGCTGAACGAGGCGTTTCGCGTGCTGCGCCCCGGCGGGCGGCTCATGATACTGGAATTCAGCCAGATTCCCAACGACCTTATGCAGAAGGTCTATGATCTGTACTCGTTCAACATCATCCCGCAATTGGGCAAGATGATCGCGAATGACCGCGACAGCTATCAGTATCTCGTCGAATCGATCCGCAAGTTTCCCGACCAGGATCGCTTCTTGGCGATGGTGCGCGATGCGGGTTTCGAAAACGCGGCCTACCGCAATCTCACGATGGGTATTGCCTGCCTGCATTCGGGCTGGAAGATTTGAGAGGTCCGATCAACATATTCCGGATGATCGGAATGGGCGCGACGCTTGAACGCACTGGCGCGATGCCGGTCGTTCTTGAGGCTTTCGAGGCACCGCGGCCGCTGCGGATACTTGCGCGCGCACTCGTCTGGCCCTTCCAGTGGCTCGGCAAGCGCGGCGACAAGACGCTTGCGCCGCCCGCCCGCGCTCTTCAAGCGCTTGGGCCCGCCTATATCAAGTTCGGCCAAATCCTCAGCACGCGACCAGATCTCGTCGGCGAAGATCTCGCTTATCAACTCAGGATCCTGCAAGACAAGCTGCCACCTTTCAGCGTGGAGGACGCAAGCAGAACCGTCGAAGAAGAGTTGGGGGCACCGGTCGACGGACTCTTTTCCGAGTTCAGCCCGCCCGTTGCGGCCGCCTCCATCGCACAGGTTCACAAGGCGCGCTTGCGCGAAACTGGCCAGGATGTCGCAGTCAAGGTGCTCCGCCCAGGGATTGAGCGCGCGTTTCAACGCGACATAGACGTATTCTATTTTGTGGCCGATTTTGTCGAATTCTTCAGCCCTGCTTCCCGTCGGCTCAAACCCCGCGACGTTATTGCCCATTTCGAAGGGGTCGTGAAAGGCGAGCTCGATTTGCGCCTCGAAGCGGCATCGGCCAGCGAGTTCGCTGCCAACACCGAAAGCGATCAAGGCTTCACGCTCCCTGCTATCCTGTGGGATCTTTCGCATCGCCGCGTCATGACAATGAGCTGGGCCGAGGGGATTCCCCTCGGCGACAACGCAGCGCTTGCAGCTGCCGGGCATGATTTGAACGAGCTGGGCGAGCGGGTTCTGCAACTCTTTCTCAGCCATGCACTTCGCGACGGCTTTTTCCATGCGGATATGCACCAGGGCAACTTGAAGGTCGCCGCAAACGGCGAGATCATCGCATATGACTTCGGTATCATGGGCCATATCGACGAATACACGCGGCGTGTATACGCTGAAATCCTCTATGGTTTTATCAAGCGTGACTACCAGCGCGTTGCCGAAGTGCATTTCGAGGCCGGTTATGTCCCTGCTGATCGCGATGTCGATGAATTCGCCCGCGCGCTTCGCGCGGTCGGTGAGCCCATTTTTGGCATGGACGCGACCCGGATATCAATGGGCAAGCTTCTGAGCTACCTGTTCGACGTTACCGAGCGTTTCGGCATGGAAACCCGCACCGAGCTCATCCTGCTTCAGCGAACTATGGTCGTGGTTGAAGGCGTCGCGCGCAGCCTCAGCCCCCAGCTCAACATCTGGCAAGTCGCTCAGCCGATCGTAGAAGATTATATCAAGCGGGCCCTTGGCCCGCGTGCCCTGGCGGGAGATCTCTTGAAGACGCTTCAGGTCGTTGCCCGTTTCGGCCCAAGGCTGCCGCAGCTTGTCGAGCAAGCGCTCGCGGCCAATCCACCAGCACCGAACCGTGTCTCGCCTGCCTCCAAGGCCCGGCTGGTAACGCTTTCCGCCACAGCTGGGGCGGGGATCGCGCTGCTCGCGCTTTATCTTGTTTCCCCCTGAGCCATATTTGCAGCATTTCGCTCGAGCGCGGCCTTTACCTCTACCCAATACAAGGGATTTCTTCTAGTTTGCCGAGAAACGAAACAGGCAATCGTAACATGCGCAGAACCTCCTCGATTATCGGGATCGCTCTATCCACGGCATCGCCAACCGCACTGACGAGCGAAGGCATGACAACCGAAGCCGTTAACATGTACGGCTTGCCCAGCGGGCTCGTGGACATGCCAACGGCTGAAACGGCCCCCGATGCGCAACTGACTACATCTTTCTCCTATTTTGGGGGGACCACGAAATCCCAGCTCACTTTTCAACTCACCCCCCGCCTTTCGGGGACATTCAGATATGCAGCGATCCGTGGCCTTGACGTTCCAGGCTATACGCTCGCGTCCTATTATGACCGCAGTTTCGATCTCCACTACCGCCTGCTTGACGAAACAAGCCGGCGCCCTGCCGTGGCCGTCGGCCTTCGAGACCTGCTCGGAACCGGCCTTTACGGGGGGGAGTATGTCGTCGCCACGAAATCGCTGGGCGACAAGGTCCGTGTGACGGGCGGCGTGGGTTGGGGGCGGCTCGGCAGCTACAATACCACCGGCCAGATGGGTGTCCGACCGACCGATACTCTTGGCGGCGGCGGTGTACCCAACTACGATCGCTGGTTTCGCGGCGACGTCGCGCCTTTCGCCGGGATCAGCTATCAGCACAATGACAAGCTCAGCTTCGCATTTGAATATTCGTCCGATGCCTACTCACGCGAAGATGCTGATGGCGTCTTTGACCACCGCTCGCCCTTCAACTTCGGAGTAAACTACCAATACTCGGACTCCCTCTCGCTCGGCGCATACTACATGCACGGAAGCGAGCTGGGCGTGAATGTCAGCTTTGCACTCAACCCGCGGAGCTCACCCGTCGTGGGCAGCGGCGATACCGCGCCTCAGACAGTGGCCGTGCGAGACGCACGGTCCGCGCGCGATCTCGGGTGGACGCTTGAGCCCGACACCAAACCCCGGCTTGAAGCGCGGCTGTCGAAGGCGCTGGCCCGAGAGGGGCTCGTTCTGGAAGCGCTTGGCCTCGACGGGACGTCGGCAGAGGCGCTGATCCGAAACGAACGCTACGATATCGAGGCACAAGCCGTCGGGCGCACCATGCGAGTCATGAGCCGTGTGCTGCCTGCGTCGATCGAAGCTTTTGAGGTGACCCTTTCATCCGACGGAATGCCGCTCGGCTCGGTCTCCCTCGCGCGCAGCGATCTGGAACAGCTCGCCTTCTCACCTTCCGATGCCATTCTCGAGCGTGTCGCCTTTTCGGCTGACACGTTAAACCGCGATCTTACGCCACTGGACACGACCTATCCCCGCTTCTCCTGGCATGTGGGGCCACAGGTCAAGCTCAGCGTTTTCGACCCTGACAGCCCGGTTCGCGCTGATCTGCTGGCCGTCGCCGAAGGCCAGTATCATTTTGCCCCCGGCTGGGTCGCCTCCGGCTCGGTCAACTACAAGCTAGCCGGTAACCTTGATGGCTTGTCGCCCAATCGCACGGGTGTTCAGCCCGTAAATCCGCCTCATAAGGTGCGCTCCGACGCACGCTTTTATGCTGAAGGCCGTGGCCCCAAGATCGACCACTTGACGCTTGCCAGATACGGACGCCTTGGCGAGGATCTTTATGGTCGCCTGACCGTGGGCTATCTCGAACAGATGTATGCCGGCGTTTCAGGCGAGATGCTCTGGAAAAAACCAACAAGCCACCTAGCACTTGGCGCGGAGCTCAACTACGTCGCGCAGCGTGACTTCGATCAGGGCTTCGGTGTTCAGGATTACAATATCGCTACAGGCCATGTTTCGGCCTATTACGACATCGGCAATGGGTTTCATACGCAGCTCGACGTTGGGCGCTATCTCGCCGGAGATTGGGGTGCCACGCTCTCGCTTGACCGAGAATTCGGCAATGGCTGGCGTATCGGTGCCTATGCAACTTTCACTGACCTCGAGTTCGAACGCTTCGGCGAAGGATCATTCGACAAGGGCATTCGCATCACGATGCCCTTGAGCTGGGCCCTTGGAAATTCCACGCAACGCTCGACGCAAACCACGCTTCAATCGCTTACCCGCGATGGCGGCGCGCGGCTGAACGTGAATGGGCGCCTCTATGACACCGTCAGAGAGACACATGGGGCGGATATGGCCAAAACTTGGGGGAGATTCTGGAGATGATCCGTCCCTTGTCCATGGTCGTTGCGGCAGTTTGCCTTCTGTTCACCCTTGCCTCCTGCGGAAATCAGCCCGGTCGAGGACTTGTCCTGAAATCCATAACGAGCGGTGCCTTCAAGAAAGACCCAGAGGTCAAGAGCGCGGGTATGCCGAGCCAGGAAGAACTTGAGGCAAATGTCTCGCAGGCGCTTGCCAATTCCGAAAAACGCCTTGCCATCGTCGTTGTCGAGAAGCGCAACAGTTTTTCCTTCATGACTGAGATCAGCCAGAATGCTTCCGTTCGTACATGGGCATCGCCCGATCGGCGAACGTTGAGCACAGCTTCAGGGCTGATCGTCGCTACGCGCGGGCTGGGCTTCGATCTGATGTCGGCGAATTTGCAAGGCTCGAGAGCACTCGTAACGGCCCGCAAGGCCGGTAGCGCTCAACGCGCTATGAACTACCTGGACGGCGAAAACCAAATGCAACAGTTTCGTTTTTCCTGCAGGATAGCACGCGGCAAAACCCAGAAAATCGCCATTGGCGAAATCAGGGCTGACACCATCACCATGACCGAGACCTGCCGCTCCAGCAAGGTTTCGTTCGAAAACACCTACCTCGTGGATGGCCACGGGCGAATCGTCCAGTCACGACAGTGGCTCGGTGTCGAGAACGGCTACATCTTCTGGCAGAAACTGCGCCACTGATTAGCGCTGTGTCATTCTCGGATTGCAACGACATCCGTGCTGAATATCGGCTGACCACCCTCGAGGATCAGCGCGATCTGGCCATCAAGCATCTGGGCCTCTTCGACGCGCTGATAAGTCTCCACGGGTGAGGTTCCAAGGGATTCTCCATTGGCGAAGTTCTCGATTTCGAAGCGGTAGGTGCCGTACTCAAAAGGCGCCCCCGTATCGTCCACACCAGCCCATTGGACTGATTCGGTATCAATGTCGATTTGCTGTCTTTGGACCTCTTCGCCATTCTCATCATATGCGATGAGATACGCCTGGTCAGCCTGCGTCGCCAACAGCGGATGCAAGGTTTGAGGTGTTCCATCGAATGTCACCGGTGCGGTACTGCGTGCCTCCATTCCCACCCAGTTCGAGAGCTGAGACAAGGTTGATGCTCCAAGCTGCTCGCCGAATGCCGCCAGAAGATCATTCGTCTTGACCTGCTGCTCCACGGACGAAAAGCTCGCCAGCTGCGAGGCGTATTCCGAGCTTTCCATGGGATTGAGCGGGTCTTGGTTCGTGGCCTGAGCTGTCAGCATTTCAAGAAAAGTCTGGAAATCGGAATTCAACGTCGCTTGTCCAGCGCTTTCATCTGCCTGTCGCGCGGCAAGAGCGGAGCTCATCGCGGGGTTCGTATTGATCGTAGACATATCCTGTCCTTTCAGAGTCTGACGTCGAGACGTCCCGGTGTAATCTGCCAGCGCTGCTCTTGCAGATCTGGTCCGTCCATGTCGGTGCCGTGGATTTCTGGTCGGGCGGTGTCGTCGAAGGAGCTCTCTTCGGCATCTTCATGAAGGAATTCGAACTCCGCATGGCCGAACCCTTCTGAGCCAAGATCTTGCGCAAAACTTTCCGCGTGTCGCCGCAAGGCATCCAGAATCTCAGGTCGGTCGGCCGTAATCTGGACAGTTATCTGGCCCTCCGAAGGGACCATCACGAAACGCAACTTGCCCAGTTCCCTTGGTGAAAGATGGATTTCAATCTCTCGCTGTGCCTTCGCACTCATTTCGACAAGCGCTTCCCGCACGAGCGCGACCGCCTTTGGCTCCGGGAGGGCGGAATAGGCTTGTTGCGCCTGTGCGCCAGGCCTTATGGCCGTGTCCGGTCCTCCTCCGGAAGAGAGGATCACATCCAGAGAAGTAATCCGATCTGGCGTGCCCGGCGCCCGATCAGAGTTTCTCAAGGCCACCTCGACAGCAGGCCGCGTCACTGTTTCGGCGGTCTGGGCCGCGAGGATTGAACGCTGGCGCTGTATGTCACCTGGCAGCGATTCTTGTGTAGCTTGCTTCTGCGTCTGTCCAAGTTTCACATCACCTTGTGGGCGGTTCATGGGGAGTTCATGTTCTTGGGTCATAGCTAACCTCTCCGAGACGCCGAAGGCTTCGCCGCTGGTGCGGGCGGGCTGCTGTGACGCTGACTTTTCTAGTGAAACGGAGGGAACATGTCCCTTCCCCTGGGAATCGTCCACTACAAGCCCAAGGCCGCTCCGCAATCCGGCATCAGCATTCGCCAATCGATCTTGCGGACCGAGCTCTCTTGCATGTCTTACCGGTTCATTGGTCGGCAGATTTGCACTCATGACTTTGTCAGATCGCGGTTTCATCACGTGGGTCTCCGCCGTTTCCAGCATGTCCCGACCAGCGCCACCTCCCACTGAAACAACGGCGCGAGAT
>JAWLEL010000356.1:0-3162 GCA_041686165.1 Lentibacter sp. | reverse complement strand
ATCTCGACAGCGCGAACTTTATCTTCTGATCCGATAACACTCTGACCAGAAGTTTTTCGGCCCCTGACCGGACGCATTCGAGCGTCGCGCCTCCCCGCGGCCTGATACATGCGGTCAAAGGCAGGAGGCGTCAGGCCAGGGGCAAGGGACCGCTGCCCTCATCGAGGCTCGCGGCCCGAAAGACATGCTCCAACGGGATGGAGGCCCCGCTCACTTAAAGCGCTTCGAGGAAAGCTATGTCTCAGCTTTTCTCAAAACGCTTTCGGCATCATGAAGAACTCTTCACGCGCGATCTTGCCATCTTCGACAGTGTAGATCGCGACTTCGCGCAGGGTCATCTGCTTGCCGGTGGCCTTCTGTGTCACCTCGGCCTCGTAGCGCACGGCAAAGCGGTTGGGCGGATGCACATAGGGCCCGTCGGCCTCGAGCTTGTGAATGTCATGCGTGCCCGCCCAATCGGCGCGCTTGGCCTCGATCGCGCCACGGCCCTTGGCGATGCGCACATCGCGCCCGGGCGGGACGACCGCCTCGATCGATTCCGCCGTCTCGGCATAGACCTCTTCGACATGCGCGATGCCGCGCCGGTCCCTCATTGCCTGAACGAAATCTTTCCCCAGTTTGACAAGGTCTTCCATGCGATCTCTCCTCCGGTTTGCCCGAAAGCATATCACGGCCACACCGCGCAGGACTTGACCAGGATCAATGGCGCTTGCGTCAGGACAGGCCGGTCCTGAGCGGCTCCGGTGCTGTATCCCAGCTCATGCTGGCCGATATCTCGCGGGCAATATGCTGGATCCTTGGGGCGAGTTCCTCGCGGAACTTCGGTGTGAACACCCTTGTCGAGCCTGTCGCCCCGATGGACATCGTGGCCCCTGCCCCGCTGTGCGCGATCGGCGCAGCGACCGAGCACATGCCACGCTCGATCTCTTCCACGCATTCCGCGAAGCCGCGCGCGCGGATGGTCTCGAACTCGGCTTGCAGGTCTTTCACGTCGGTCAGTGTGAACTCTGTATAGGCGCGCAGCCGGCCTTCCATCTCGCCGGTCCGGAACAGCTCGGGCGAGAAGGCCGCAACGGCCTTGGAGCATGAACAGGCATGCAGCGGCCGCTTGCCAAGCCCCGGGTGCAGATAGGAGACACCGGTGTCGGGCGTCTCGACATGGATGATCTCCACGGACTTTCCGCGCAGGCGCGACAGGAAGAAGGCAACCCCGTTCTCCGAGGCCGCCTGCTTGAGCACAGGCGCGATCAGCTCCAGCAGTGCGCGGTCGGAATGATCACTGTGGGTGATCCCCTTCAGGCGCGTGCCGATCGCGAAGCGCCCGCGCGCGATCGGCTCGAGCAGGCCGACGCTCACGAGATCCTGCACCAGCCTGTAGGCCGAGGGCTTGGGAAGGTCCGAATGCGCGCAGATATCGGCGACACTCGCCTCGCCCTTCTGCCCGACGATCTCGAGGATTCCAGTGATACGTTCCAGATGCATATTTTTACCTTGTGAGAATCTGTTTCTCGAGTTACGAGATTCAGAACAGAATCGCAAGGGAGGAATGTGATGATGGACGGTGCATGCTGCGGGCCGGGCTATGCCAGCCCCGCCGAGGCCATCAAGGCCCCACGCGAGAAACTCCTTTACACGATCGCCATCTATACCGGGACCGGCATCCAGAAGCCGGACTATATCGCGACGATCGACGCGGACCCGGACAGCCCGACATACAGCCAGGTCATCCACCGTCTCGAGATGCCCGGGATCGGTGACGAGCTGCACCACATGGGCTGGAATGCCTGCTCCTCATGTCATGACGATGCGGGCATGAGCCGCAAGTATCTTCTCGTGCCCGGCGTGCGCTCGAACAACATCCACGTCATCGACACGGCCACCGATCCGCGCGCCCCGCGCCTGCACAAGGTGATCGACGGGGCCGAGATAAAGGCCAAGACAAACCTCAGCGGCCCCCACACCGTGCATTGCCTGGGCAGCGAGATCATCATCTCCTTCCTTGGCGACGCACAGGGCGAAGCGCCCGGCGGCTACCTGCATCTCAACAAGGATTTCGAGATCCAGGGGCGCTGGGAAGAGACGATGGGCGACATCCCGTTCAGCTATGATTTCTGGTATCAACCCCGCCACAACATCATGGTGTCGTCCGAATGGGCCGCGCCCAACACCTTCATGCCGGGGTTCGACCTCGAGGAGGTCGGTCACCTGAAATATGGCAGACGCCTGCATCTTTGGGATTTCGAGGCGCGCAAGCCCGTCGAGACGATGTATCTCGGGGAAGACGGGCTCATCCCGCTCGAAGTCAAGTTTCACCATGATCCCGACAGCTCCCACGGCTTCTGCGGCGCGGCCCTCTCGGCCAACGTGATCCATTTCTGGAAGTCCGAGGCGGGCAAGTGGGAATGGGAAAAGATCATCGACGTGGAAAACGAGCCGCATCCCGAATGGCCGATCCCCGTGCCGGGCGTGATGAGCGCGATCCTCGTGTCGATGGACGACAAGTATCTCTATCTCAACAACTGGCTGCACGGCGACATGCGCCAGTACGACATTTCCGATCCGCACAACCCCGTGCTGACCGGCCAGGTCTGGATGGGCGGGCTTCTGGGAAAGGCGCCCGAGGTCAATGGCGTCAAGGTCGCGGGCGGGCCGCAAATGTATCAGCTCTCGCTCGACGGCAAGCGGCTCTATGTGACCACCTCGCTCTTCTCGACATGGGACAACCAGTTCTACCCCGAGATCCGCACGCAAGGCGGTGTCATGGTGATGATCGACTGCGATGTCGAGAATGGCGGCATGAAGATCAACCCCGATTTCATCGTGGATTTCGGCCAGGAACCGAACGGCCCCAGCCGCTGCCACGAAACCCGCTACCCCGGCGGCGACTGCACGAGCGATATCTGGCTGTGAGCGAGACCCGCATCATAACCCTCGCCAACCGCGACGGCGCGCGCTACGAGGTCGAGGCGCGCAGACCCCTGCTCGATACCCTGCGCGAGCAGGGTGTCGACCTGCCCTATGGCTGCAAATACGGCGGTTGTATCACATGCGCGGCCAAGCTGACCGAAGGCAATGTCGACCAGCGCCGCCAGGTGGCGCTGAACAACCGCCAGATCAACAACGGCTACGTGCTGCTCTGTGTTGCCCGCGCCGTGAGTGATT
>JAWLEL010000355.1:0-3162 GCA_041686165.1 Lentibacter sp. | reverse complement strand
CGGCACGCACGAGGAACTGCTCGACCGCGCCGGACGCTATGCCAGCCTCTGGGCGCGCCAGGCCTCCGAACGCGAAGAGGCGGCGTGAGAGGCCGATGAGCGACGGCATCGGGAAAGGGCCGGTCTGAGGCCGAAGTGCGGGATGCTGCGAGATGTTCTGACGGCGGCTCTGCGCTGGGAGCGGGCTTTG
Source organism: Lentibacter sp. (assembly GCA_041686165.1). Taxonomy (GTDB): domain Bacteria; phylum Pseudomonadota; class Alphaproteobacteria; order Rhodobacterales; family Rhodobacteraceae; genus Lentibacter. The sequence continues at coordinate 2,972 of JAWLEL010000355.1, read as the reverse complement.
CAAAGTGGCATCGAAGCTGAAGGTTTGGCGGGATGGAACGGACTCTGGATCAAGCCGCGCATTGCCGATGCGCGCGGTGGCGAAGCTACGATGGGGCTGGGCACTTTATGCCAGCCAAATCCGAACGAAATCAGAGCGATGCACCCAGCTCAGCCAAATCGCCGCCGCGTGGGGGCGCGTCGGCGATGCGCGGCGGCCTTTGGCCTTGATTCCGCGCGGCGATAGCCTGAGATGGACTCAGATCCGAACTCCTGCCGCACCGTCGGCGCATGTCCGCTCAGGGGCTGAAAGCTGTCATTGAGCGGGCAAGACAACGCCAGCTCCGTCCGCTCTGCGGCCGTTGACCACTTGCCAGGATAGCTGTTCCCGCGCACATTCCGGGCCCGAAAAGCGCGCGCCATCCCTTGCAGCCCGCAGCTCCGGCATGGATAAAGGCCGTGTGAAGGCAAACCGGCCAACGACAGGAGCGAGGAACAATGCAGGACATCATCGTCATCGGCGGCGGTATCGCGGGCACATCCGTGGCCGCGCGGCTTGCGCCCGATGCATCCGTCACCCTGCTCGAAGCCGAGGAGGCGCTGGCCTTCCATGCCTCGGGCCGCTCCGCCGCGCTCTACGAGACGAACTATGGCCTTGCTTCCACCGTCACGCTCAGCAAGGCCAGCGGCGCCTATTTCCGCGAGGCACATGGCGGCTATCTCAGCCCGCGGGGCTTCCTGCTCGTCGCCCGTGACGGCGAGCGCGCGGAGTTCGAAGCCGATGCCGCCAAGATACAGCTCGACGAGATCAGCCCCGGCGAGGCCCGAACCATCATGCCGATCCTCGACCTCGACCAGGTCGCTCATGCCGCCTATCACGCCGATGCCTGGGACATCGACACCGACCGCATGATCCAGGACTTCGCGCGCGAGGTCCGTGCCCATGGCGGGGAGGTGCTCACCCGCGCAAAGGTGAGCGGGATCGAACGGCTGAAGGACGGCTGGCGCGTGACCACGCCTCATGGCGAGCACGAGGCCCGGCTCATCGTCAACGCCGCCGGCCCCTGGGTCGACGAGATCGCGAAGCTCGCCGGAGTCGCGCCGATAGGCTTTACGCCCCTGCGGCGCTCCATGGCGCGGATTCCCGCGCCGGGCGGCCATGACGTGAGCGGCTGGCCCATGGTCTTCGGTGTCGGCGAAAGCTGGTATGCCAAGCCTGACGCCGGGTCGCTGATCGTCTCTCCGGCCGAGGAAGATCCCCAGCCACCAATGGACGCCTGGGCCGATGACATGGTTCTGGCCGAGGGGCTGGCGCGCTACGAGGCGCTGGTGAGCGAGCCCGTCACGCGGCTCGAGGCGAACTGGGCCGGGCTGCGCACCTTCTCGCCCGACCGTCACCTCTGCATCGGTTTCGATGCCGCCGAGCGCGGCTTCTTCTGGCATGCGGGCCAGGGCGGCTACGGGTTCCAGACGGCCCCCGCCGCCAGCCGCCACGCCGCCGACCTGATCCTCGGCCGTGCCTCCGAGCTGGATGCAGGCACCGCCGCCCAACTCAGCCCCGAAAGGTTCAGCGGATGACAAGCCCCGAACATACGCCACCCAACACGTCGATCGTTGCCAGTTACGCCGAAACGCTGGAAGACGGCCGCCTCTACGCGCCCGCCGCTGCCAAGAACATCGGCGTCATCGCCGATGTGCTGGCCTATCACGCCCCGGAGCGCGGAACGGCGCTGGAGATCGCCTCGGGCACGGGGCAGCACGTGGCCCATCTCGCCGAACGCATTCCGCATCTTCACTGGCAACCCTCCGATATCGACGCGGCCCGCCGCGCCAGCATCGACGCCTGGGCCGCCGCATCGGGCCAGAGCAACATATCCCCGGCGATCCACCTCGACGCCACTGTGCAGGGCTGGAGCGCGCAACATGGCGGGCAGAACCTGATCACGCTCACCAACCTTCTGCACCTGATCACCGAGCCACAGGCCCGCATGCTCATCCGGGAGGCCGGCCGCGCCCTTGCGGCGCAAGGCATCTTCCATCTCTACGGGCCCTTCCTGCGCGATGGCGAGACGACCTCGGAAGGCGATACGGCCTTTCACGCGCGCCTCACCGCCGAGAACCCGGAGATCGGATACAAGGACGACTGGGACGTGATCGACTGGATTCACGAAAGCGGCATGGACCTCGTTCAGGTCTTCGAGATGCCGGCCAACAACATGTCTTTCGTCGCAACGCGCCCCTTCTGATCTGGATCCCCGTTCTGATCTGGATCAAGGAAGCGCCGCGCAGGCCGTGATCTTGCTTCACGCAAACGCCTCAAAGGAGCCGAATATGAGCTGGCAAGACAAACTCACCGGCACGCGCGATCAACTGCGCGGCCTGAACAAGACGATCCCCGACACGACCCGCGCTTTCGGCGCGCTCGGCAAAGCCGTAAAGGACGGCGGCTCGCTCGAGTTCAAGACAAAGGAATTCGTCGCGCTCGGGATCGCCGTGGGGATGCGCTGCGAGCCCTGCATCGTGCTTCACTGCGAGGCCCTGATAAAGGCCGGCGCGACGCGCGAAGAGGTTGCCGACGTGCTCTCCATGGCGATCCAGATGGGCGGAGGGCCGTCGATGATGTATGCGGCCAAGGCGCTCGAATGCTTCGATGAGCTGAGCGCCGCCTGACGGGCCGCGTCCCGCCCGAAAGCACGCCGGGCGCTTGATCCGGAAAACAGGCGCCCGGAATCGGGATCCCGATGCGCTTCGCATTCCTCGGTCTGCTGCGCATTCCGGCTCTTCACCCCTTTGCCGGCCCGTGCCTTGGCGACATCGACCCGATGACTTGCCATGCCCAGGCGCCACGTTCAAAGCTCGCACTGCGTTCCGCCAGGAGCTGTTTTCCAGCTATTCGGCAAACCGCTTTGGAGGCCTGCCCCCCTGTCGTTCCCGCCCTGCTCTTTCTTCTTGCTGGAAGTATCCCGGGGGAGCACGAGGGGGCTGGCCCCCTCG
>JAWLEL010000354.1:0-3163 GCA_041686165.1 Lentibacter sp. | reverse complement strand
CGCCTCGCCGAGCTTCACGAGGCCGCCGTGCACTGGCGCAAGGCGCGGTTTGCCGAGCTCCTGGTGCAAGAGCCCTACCGCGCGCTCTATGGCCGCCTGCTGCAAACGCCCCCCTCGCGCCCGGTGCCGCAAGGGCTGGCCCGCAGCCTCGTCGCCGCAGGCATGCAGGCCCGCAACGCCGCAGCGCAAGAGCTTTAAAACTCCACCGCGCTTCCCCATTTCTGCCCCAATCCACGGATACTTCTCGGCGCGAACGCGGAAGATACCGCAGATGAGGATAGACGCATGCAGGATCTGGCAAACACGCTCGAACGGTCGCTGGCTGAAATCTCCAAGCGTGACTGGCTTCTGGCCCTGTCCGAGCTGAGCGAAGAGAACGGCCATTTCCAGGCTCTGGGCAACAAGCACTTCTCCTCCTACATCGCGGGCGGCGAAACCCTGCTTGTCACCTTCGAAAGCTACGAGAGCATCCAGCGGATCTCCCCCAATGCCCACCCGCTGGGCTGGGAAGTGGCCAAGATCCTCGGATGGTCCTCGCTCTCGGTCATCTCCGATGGCCAGTCCTGGTTCCGCGACCGCAACCTCTATGCCTATTTCGACGACCTCATCGACGATGGTTTCTTCGAGGAGTTCGACACCGTGCTCTTCTATGGTGCCGGGCCCTGCGGCTACGCGGCGGCGGCCTATTCCATCGCCGCGCCCGGCGCGCGCGTCCTCGCGCTTCAGCCCCAGGCGACTCTCGATCCCCGCGTGGCCGAATGGGACGAACGCTTCACGCGCCAGCGTCGCCTCGATTTCACCTCGCGCTACGGCTACGCCCCCGACATGATCGACGGGGCCGAGCAGGCCTTTGTCATCTACGACCCCGAGGAGACGGAAGATGCCATGCACGCCGCGCTCTTCACGCGGCCCAACGTGACAAAGCTGCGCCTGCGGCACGCGGGCGGCGCGCTCCAGTTCTCCCTGCGCAACATGAAGATCCTCTCGCGACTCATCGCCATGGCCGCCACGGACCAGCTCACCGAGGCCGAGTTCGCCAAACTCGCCCGCGCGCGCCGCGAAGACCGCCAGTATCTGCGCAACCTGCTGCGCGCCCTCGACGACAAGGGCCGCACCCGCCTGGCCCATGCCCTGTGCAAGAACGTCACCGGGCGCATGAAAGGCGTGCCGGCTTTCGAAAAACGCCTGCGCGGCCTCGAGAAGCGCCTGGAGGAGGAAGCCGGCGCAGATGCGTGAACGCTGAGCGCTGCCCCCTTCCCCTCTCGCCATTTTCGCGCTAAGCGCTCTGACATGACCCAGAGCCTCACGATCCGCCGCCCCGATGACTGGCACCTGCACCTGCGCGATGGCGCGATGCTGCAAGCCGTCCTGCCCGAGACCGCGCGCCATTTCGCCCGCGCGATCATCATGCCCAATCTCGTCCCGCCCGTGGTGACCATGGCCGATGCTGCCGCCTACCGCGCGCGCATCCTGTCGGCGATGCCGGAGGGCGCGCGCTTCACCCCCCTGATGACGCTCTATCTCACCGAGGAGACCGACCCCGACGATCTCGCCGCCGCCCATGCCGCGGGGCTGGTGACGGCCGTGAAGCTTTACCCCGCTGGCGCAACGACCAATTCCGCCTCGGGCGTGAGCAATTTCGAGAATGTCCTGCCGGTCCTGGAACGCATGGCCGAGATCGGCTGCCCGCTCTGCGTGCATGGGGAAGTCACCGACCGCGAGATCGACATCTTCGACCGCGAGGCCGTCTTCATCGAACGCGTGCTTGATCCGATCCGCGCCCGCGTGCCCGGCCTGCGCGTCATCATGGAACACATCACCACGCGCGATGGTGCCGATTACGTCATGGACAACGCACAAGACCTCGGCGCGACGATCACGGTCCAGCATCTCATGTTCGACCGCAACGACATGCTCTTGGGCGGCATGCGCCCGCATTACTACTGCCTGCCGATTCTCAAGCGCCGCGAGCACCGCGAGGCGCTTCTCGCGGCGGCCATCTCCGGGGATTCGCGCTTTTTCCTCGGAACCGACAGCGCCCCGCACCCGACACATGCCAAGGAAGCGACGTGCTGCGCGGCGGGCTGTTTCACCGCCCCCATCGCGCTCTCCTGCCTTGCCTCGACATTCGAGGAGGCCGGCGCGCTCGACAAGCTCGAAGGCTTCACATCCCTGCATGGCCCGGCCTTCTATGGCCTTCCGGCAAATGAAGACACGATCACCCTCACCAAGGGCGCGCCGCTTGAATACCCGGCCACGATCCCCGCTGGCGAGCACACCGTCACCGTCTTCGACCCCGGCCAGCCCCTTCACTGGCATGTCACACCCTAGCGCCGTTTTCTTGCAAGAAAACGGACCGGAATTTTGCAAAATTCCGGCAACCCGAACAAAGGTCCGCCCATGATCCCCTCCGCCTACCCCGCCCCCGACGAGATCGCCCGTCTCACCGCGCGCATGCTGCTCGAGATCGGCGCGGTGAACTTCAACACCGATGAACCCTACATCCTCGCCTCCGGGCTGCCCTCGCCGAGCTACATCGACTGCCGCAAGCTCATCTCCTATCCGCGCATCCGCAGCACCTTGATGGATTTCCTGAGCGTGACCGTGATGCGCAATGCCGGGCTGGAGGCCTTCGACAATATCGCGGGCGGCGAGACGGCGGGGATTCCCTTCGCCGCGCTCGTGGCCGAGCGGATGGCCCTGCCGATGAGCTACGTGCGCAAGAAGCCCAAGGGTTATGGGCGCAATGCCCGCATCGAAGGCGCGATGCGCGAGGGTGAGCGCGTGCTGCTCGTCGAAGACCTGACGACAGATGGCGGCTCCAAGCTCAGCTTCGTCGACGCGATCCGCGAGACAGGCGCAAGCTGCGGCCATACGGCCGTGATCTTCTACTATGACATCTTCCCCGAAACGCGCAAGACACTCGGCGATCATGGTGTCGAGCTGCATCACCTGTGCACTTGGTGGGACGTCCTGTCCGAGGCCCGCGCGCAGGCGGCTTTCCCGGCCGACACGCTGGCCGAGGTCGAGCGATTCCTGAAGGATCCGCGCAAGTGGCAGGACGAGAACAAGCGCACAGAGGCCTGAAGCGACTCGCCATGCGCCGGACTCCACACGGCAGGACACTCCGACGATCTCGGGGCGCACAAGGCCTTGGAAAGAC
>JAWLEL010000353.1:0-3163 GCA_041686165.1 Lentibacter sp. | reverse complement strand
CTGGCCGCTGCCGGAGGCCATGACCGAGGCTGATCTCGAGCGCCGGCTGTTCGCGCCAACGGGAGGCGAGAGGCGGCGCGGTCTGGCGGAACCGGACTGGACGGCGGTTCACCGCGAACTGCGACGCAAGAATGTCGCGGCAAGCACCTTTACGAAAAGCTCTACTCCGCCCGGGGCCAGGCCGAGTGGGGTGGGGCACGGTTTCTTGAGACAGTCCGCAGCGCTATTTTCCGACCGAAGGAGAATAGAATATGGACGACAAGAACAGCTCGACATCTGGCGCGCCGGAGGCCACGGCCTCGTCGTCGCGCGCCCATCACGCTGGCGACGGCGGGGCCGTGGCCGGTGGGCCGAAGCGATTTTCGGCGAAACGGAAGTTGGCGGTTGTGCAACGGCTGCTTCCCGGGGAGAGCCTGGAAGCGGTTTCTCGGGAGGAGAACGGTCCGGTTCACCGGCTGAACCAGGCGCTCAAGGTCGGCAAGCAGGGTCGGATCGCGCTCCGTCAACAGCCGGAGTCCGCCGCCTTCACGGCGCACCCGGCCGTGGCGGCGATGGCATGTCGAGCTCTTTCAGCCCACGCCCGATCGTCGAGCGGGCAATCCCCGTGATCTCCGACGTCGCGGCGATACCGCCGCGGCCCGCCGCGCTCGCAGCAAACACGCGCCGACCGCGTTCGTCGCGCTTCGAGCCGTCTGCTTCCCACCGCCGCTGAATCCCCTGTCGATCGATCATGCAGCAACCGGTAACGCCAGAAGCCCCGGCAAGGAATCCCATAGTGGTGAGTCAAACCGCCGCAAATCAAGACAAGCGAACCGATTCAATGATCTTTGCGGGTGTCCTTAGGAGCCCACTGACGTGGAGAAGCTATTGAGGGCGGAGCGAAGGTTCTCCAAAATTTCCTCCGCCAGCAGCTCGGGTTCCGGAAGGTTTTCGAGGTCGGTCATTGACACATCGCGAAGCCAGAAGAGATCGAGGCTTGCCTTATCACGGGCCAGCAGCTCCTCGCGGTCGAAAGCGCGCCACCGTCCGTTTGGTGTGTCTTCGCTCCATGTCGGGCTTCGCTCATGACGGTTTCGGAATGTCCAGAATGGCGGCCAGCGCGTCCGTGTCCCTGTTGCGCAGGATGCCGTAAAGGCGCGGTCCGTAGGCGTCCCAGAGTCTATCAGCGTATGCTTCGCCAACACCCTTGATGTCAGGGTGTCTGGCGATCCAGCGGCGCATGGCGGCGCCCTGCGGCGCTACCGGGGCAGCCTATGTGGCAATGATATGCTGCACGGATTCGGTTTCCGCAGTCTTGGGGTTGCGAACCGCGTGATCCTTAAAGGTGCCGATCACGCGCCAGACCTCGCCGTTGATCGGCTTGCGGGGCAAGACACCCATCGGGGTGCGTGAGCGCAGAAGCTCTTCCGATCCATTGCCGACATCTCTACCGATGATGATCCCGCCGCCAAACGGTCCATCGTGAAAGGATGTGATCTGAATCAGAGCCGTGGTCTGGGTCATGGCGCGCGCCCGGTCTCCGCCATCATTTGGCGGATCGCCCGATACCGTTCGTTCTCGATCGTGAGGCGCGCATTTTCGGCCCTGAGGCGGATGACTTCTTCCTCCAGAGCCTTTGTCCTGCTGTCAGACTAGGATTTGGCCTCGTTGCGCATGCGGAATTCGTCGAAAGCGGTCTCCGCGATCGGACGGCCGTCGTCGAGTCCGAGCTGTGACGCGGCCTCGTCGACGAGCATTTTCGCGAGTGAGTTCCTTCCGTAGAACACACCCCGGTCGAAACCGCAGGCTTCGGCAATGGCCTTGAGGTTTGGCGTCATGTTGAATGCCGGCAGCGCGCGTTGCTCTGCCTTCAGCGCGTCGAGGTAGGTGCGCAATTTCCGGATGTTTTCTTCCCCGCCCTGCACGCCTCTCATCACTTTGCACCCCTGGGCATGAGTATTGCCTGATCAAGCTGCTGTTCGGTCATGCCGCGGCTGGCGGCGTTGTACGATCACCGTTGGAAGCGCTCGAGGAGGTCACGATTTTCTTGTTCGAGCCGTGCGACTTCGGCCTTGAGCTGCTGGATCCTGGCGCGAGCATGGGCGATCTCTGCAGTTCCATTCGACCGGGCGCCCGATTGCTTTGTGCTCTGGTCCAACCGCGCCTTCGTCATGTTCCACGCATTCACGATGCGCGCATGTTTTCGAAGGCCGGGCTTCGTATACCGGTGTCCGAGTACGCGCGCGAGTTCGCCGGTAAATCGGTCCCAGGTCAGCTTTCCAGTCCAGGCGTCGAGGATCTGGACTGCCTTTCTGACATCGCTGTCCGTAAGTCTGGGTGTGCTCATCAGTGATCACCTCCAAGGGCGAGGAATTCGAACAAGCCGTCGCCGGATGTGACTGCCTCGGGATTCTCCGCAATCCGGATGTTTCGTGAAAGCCCCGTCTTGGTTTCGGATATCTCTGGGGCCGGGAGCGTGATCAAAGTGCCCTCTGAAACGGCGGGATTGGTCAACTGCTCCAGTGCCATCGTCCATCGGGTGACACCGGTCTCGTGCTTCAGTAACCAACGCTCAACGCCTGGTTCGCCATCCGCGATCGCCCTGCGGCAATTCTCGAGCGCGGCCTGGCTGATGGCGAGCTGTTTTCGGGCCTCGGTGATCTGACGCTCATCGCCTTTTATGAAGGTGTTCTCGCCGCAGTCGATGCAAGCTTTGTCCTTGGGGCAGGGAGTAAGCGCGTAGTTGTGCCGGCACAGGCCATAGCGGGTGGCGATAATGGATCCGAGCTCAAGCTTAGGGCTTCTTCCTTCGAGATTTGCTCCTTTCTGGCGCGATCCGCGATCTTGTCGTCGAGCGGGCCTTTTACCCTGATCTCGCGCGGCGCTTGCTGGCCCATCTCTACATAGGCTTCGATGAAAGCCTCGTGCGGGATATGATTATACCATTGGTTTTGCTAGAGCTTCTTGCGACCGGACCAGAATGCGATGAGCGTCTGGGAGAGGTACTTCGATTGTGCCAGCGTATTGAGGAAGTGGCGCGGTTGGTGTGTGGTCATCGCCCCGACGTCGCCAGTGTCCGGGTTCCGTAGGTTGTGCCGCCGAAAAATCGAGTTGGTCTGGTGGTTGAGACTCTTGTTGATCTGGTTGTCGCTGATCAGCATCGGGATGTGGGCCTGGTTCTCTA
>JAWLEL010000027.1:0-13889 GCA_041686165.1 Lentibacter sp. | reverse complement strand
TTTGCCGACAAGCTTTGCGAAGCTGGGCATTTCGGCCAGAAGACTGGCAAGGGCTTCTACGTCTACGAGAAAGGCTCGCGCGGCAGAACGCCCAATCATGAGGTTCTGGAGCACATCGCGGCAGACCGCGAAGCCATGGGAATTACGCCGCGCGAATTTTCGAAAGATGAGATCGTGCGCCGTTACATGGCTGCGATGGTGAACGAGGCAGCCAAAGTGGTCGGTGAGGGCATTGCCCGTAGGCCGCTCGATGTGGATATGACGCTGCTCTACGGCTATGGGTTCCCGCGGCATCAGGGCGGGCCTCTCAAGTGGGCCGATTTGCAGGGCCTTTCCGCGCTGCTCGACGACATCAGGCGCTACGCGGCTGAAGACCCGGTTTTCTGGAAGCCCGCCCCCCTGCTTGAAGAGCTCGTCGCGGCGGGCCGGACTTTCGATGATTTGAACAAGGAGGCATCGTGATGCGCCAAGCCGTGATCGTATCAACCGCGCGAACAGGGCTGGCCAAGTCCTTTCGCGGCTCATTCAACCAGACCCACGGGGCCACTATGGGCGGTCACACCGTGGAGCACGCCGTGGCGCGCTCTGGTCTCGAGCCGGGCGAGTTCGAGGACGTGATCTTCGGCTGTGCCGCGCCGCAGGGCGCGACAGGCCAGAATATCGCGCGGCAGATCGGTATTCGCGCCGGGCTTCCGGTCACGGTTGCGGGCATGACGCTCAACCGCTTCTGCTCATCGGGGCTGCAGGCGATTGCCAGCGCGGCCAACGCGATCACGCAGGAAGGCGCCGGGCCGATGATCGCGGGCGGTGTCGAGAGCATTTCGCTCGTGCAGCCCGAAAGCAAAACCGTGCCCGACCCCTGGATTGCCGAGCACAAGCCCGAGCTTTACATGACGATGATCGAGACTGCCGATATCGTTGCGGAGCGCTATGGCGTGAGCCGCGAGGACCAGGACGCCTACGGGCTGCGCAGCCAGCAGCGCATGGCCGCCGCTCAGGAGGCAGGACTGTTCGCCCACGAGATTGTTCCCATGGAAACGGTGATGGCCGTCAAGGACAAGGAGACAGGCGAGGTCTCGCAAAAGAGCGTCACGGTCGACCGCGACGAGTGTAACCGACCGAACACCACGCTCGAAGGGCTGGCCGGGCTCGAGCCGGTGCGCGGTGAGGGGCAGTTCGTGACGGCGGGCAATGCCTCGCAGCTCTCCGACGGCGCGGCGGCTGTCACGGTGATGGATGCGCGAGACGCCGAGAAGCGGGGCCTTGAGCCGCTCGGGGCCTTCAAGGGCTTCGCCGTTGCCGGCTGCGAGCCTGACGAGATGGGCATCGGGCCTGTTTTCGCCGTTCCGCGCCTTCTGGAGCGGCATGGGCTGAAAGTCGAGGATATCGACCTCTGGGAGCTCAACGAGGCCTTCGCCAGCCAGGCGCTCTACTGCTGCAACCGACTCGGGATCGACCCGGAGAAACACAATGTCAATGGCGGTTCCATCGCCATTGGCCACCCCTTCGGCATGACCGGGGCGCGGATGACCGGTCACTTGATGCTGGAAGGTCGCAGGCGCGGGGCGAAGCTCGGTGTGGTGACCATGTGCATCGGCGGCGGCATGGGCGCTGCGGGCCTGTTCGAGATCTATGAGTGAGGTGACAAGATGGACCTGAGCTACACGCAAGACGAAATCGCATTCCGCGAAGAGGTCAGAGGCTTTCTGGACGAAAAGCTTCCTGAGGAGTTGAGCGCCAAGGTTGCCAGCGGGGTCGTGCTGAGCAAGGCGGATCATGACCGTTGGCATGCGATCCTGAATGAGAAAGGCTGGCTCGCGCCGAACTGGCCAGAGGAATACGGCGGCTGTGCCTGGAACGCCGTGCAGCGGCATATCTTCGAAGAAGAGAGCGCGCGGGCGAACGCGCCGCGCATCGTGCCCTTCGGCTTGTCCATGCTCGCGCCCGTCCTGATGAAATTCGGCTCGGACGCGCAGCGGGACCATTACTTGCCGCGCATTCTTTCCGGCGAAGACTGGTGGTGCCAGGGTTATAGCGAGCCGGGTGCCGGCTCGGACCTTGCCTCGCTCAAGACCCGCGCCGTCAGGGACGGTGACGATTACATCGTCAATGGCCAGAAAACCTGGACCACGCTCGGCCAATACGCCAACAAGATTTTCTGCCTCGTGCGCACCGATACGAACGTCAAACAGCAAGAAGGTATCAGCTTTCTCCTGATCGATATGGACACGCCAGGCATCGAAGTCCGGCCGATCAAGCTCCTTGATGGGACACCGGAAGTGAATGAAGTGTGGTTCACCGATGTGCGCGTACCTGTGGAAAACCTTGTGGGCGAGGAGAACATGGGCTGGACCTATGCAAAATACCTGCTCACTCACGAGCGTACCAACATCGCCGGTGTCGGGTTCAGCCAGGCGGCGCTGGCCTCTGTCAAACGTATGGCCCGGCAGGAGCGGCATAACGGCAAGCCGCTGATCGGGAATCCGCATTTTGCAGCGCGGCTCGCGCAAGTCGAGATCGACTTGATGGCCATGGCAACGACCAACCTTCGCATCATCTCGAAGGCAGCGGCGGGGCAGGCGCCGGGCGTCGAAAGCTCGATGCTAAAGGTCAAGGGCACGATCATCCGACAGGAACTCAACGATCTTGCGCGCCGGGCGGCAGGGCCCTACGCGATGCCCTTCGCCTCGGAGACACTCGATGGCGACAATGATCCGGTGGGGCCGGGCTATGCCGCCCCCACCGCGGCGAAGTATTTCAACAACAGGAAGCTGTCGATCTTCGGCGGCTCGAACGAGATCCAGCGCGGGATCATCGCCAAGACGCTGCTGGCCGGGGGAGCGAAATGAATTTCGAACTCACTGAAGAGCGGCAGATGCTGCAAGACACGATGCGCCGGTTTCTTTCGGAGCGCTACGACACTGCGACGCGCAATGCGATCCTCGACAGCGAGGAAGGCTATTCTTCCGAAATCTGGGCGCAGATGGCCGAACTTGGCATCATCGGCGCGCTCTTTTCCGAAGATGATGGCGGTTTCGGGGGCGCGGGCTTTGATATCTCGACCGTCTTTGAAGAGCTGGGGCGTGCCGGGGTCGTCGAGCCCCTGCTGGACACGGCCATCCTGGGCGGTGGGCTGATCGCGAGGCTGGGCGACGATGGTCAGAGAGAGATGCTCGAGGATATCATTGCAGGAAGCCGGCATCTGGCCTTGGCACATGGCGAGCCGGCCAGCCGCTACGACCTCAGCCGCGTCGAAACGCGCGCCGAAAGCCGCGAGGGAAAAATAATCCTGAACGGGCGCAAGGCCGTTGTTGTAAACGCAGAAGCGGCGAGCCATCTTGTCGTTTCGGCCCGCGAGAGCGGCGCGATAGATGATGAGACCGGAATCTCGCTTTTCCTTCTGCCCGCCGATACTCTCGGTGTTTCGATGCGAGGCTATTCCCTGTTCAGCGGCGGTCGCGCCGCCGAGGTCTCGTTGGATGACGTCGAGATCGGAGAGGAGGCGCGCCTGGGCGCGATGGGCGGGGCTTTCAAGGCGCTTTCCAGCCAGATCGCCGCGGGGCAGGTCGCGCTTGCGGCGGAGGCGCTGGGAGCCATGGAGACGGCCGCAACCCTGACGCGCGAATACCTTATGACGCGCAAGCAGTTCGGTCGGCCGATCGGGAGCTTCCAGGCGCTACAGCATCGCATGGCCGACATGATGATCGAGCTCGAGCAGGCGCGCTCTGCCGTGATCCTTGCGGCGGGCCATCTGTCGGAGGCTGCTCCCGAGCGCGATAGGCATGTCAGCGCCGCGCGTAACCTGATCGGGCGCGCGGGCAGGCTCATCGCCGAGGAGTCGATCCAGATGCACGGCGGCATCGCGATGACACAGGAATATGAACTGGCCCATATCGCAAAGAGAATAGTCATGTCCGATCACCGTTTCGGGGACACCGACACACAGCTCGAACGCTTCATCGCGTTGGGAGGCGCTTGACGCTTGCGGATTATCAGAGGCGGGCCTTGGCGCGGTGATATTCCTGTTCGAGGGTTGAGATGAGCCTTTCGGTGGAGCGCAGTTCGCGGACCGCTCCGATGCCTTGACCTGCGCCCCAGATATCGCGCCAGGCTTTGCTGCCGCCGCCGGTCGAGGCAAGGCTTCCCTTGTCTGTGGGAAGGTCGTCAGGGTCCAGCCCGGCCTTGACGATGGAGGGGCGCAGATAGTTGCCGTGCACACCGGTGAAGAAATCGGTATAGACGATATCCTCGGCATCGCTGGCGCAGATCATTTCCTTGTAGTCGGCCACGGCGTTGGCCTCATGGGTTGCGATGAAAGCAGAGCCGATATAGCCGCCATCTGCCCCCATGGCGCGCGCGGCCAGGATCGATCCGCCATGGCCCATCGCGCCGGACAGGAAAAGCGGGCCATCAAACCAGCTGCGAATGTCCTGGACGAGAGCGAAGGGAGATTGCCGCCCGGCATGGCCTCCGGCCCCGGCTGCCACGGCGATGACGCCATCGGCGCCCTTGTCGATGGCCTTGCGTGCAAAGGTGTTGTGAATGATGTCATGCAGCACCACCGCACCCACCTCATGCGCCGCCGCGTTGATCTCGGGTCGTGCGCCCAGCGACGTGATCCAGATGGGGACCGCGTGCTTTTGGAGGATCTCCACGTCGCGCATGAGCCGCGCATTGCTGCGATGCGCGATGAGATTTACCGCGAAGGGAGCCGAGGGCCGCTCCGGGACGTTCGCGTCATGCGCTTCCAGCTCGGTCTTGATCCGTGTCAGCCAGCGATCAAGCTCAACCGGTTCGCCTTCGGCTTCTCGGGCGTTGAGCGCGGGGAAGCTGCCCACGATTCCGGCCTTGCATTGCGCAATCACCAGTTCTGGGCCAGAGACGAGAAACATTGGAGCGCCGATGAGTGGGAGGCGCAGATTTTCGAGAATTGCCGGAAGTGCCATGGTATGTTCCTTTAACTGGGTGCTGTGGGGAAGAGGCCATTACACCAACTCCTCAGGTCAGAATACCTTCATCGCGCATCCGGGAAATGGTATCGTCGTCATAGCCTAGCTCACGCAGTACTGTTTCCGTATCAGCGCCTGGAGGCACGGGCGGGCGCGGCTCGCGGGGGCTGCTGCGCGAGAAACGCGGCGCAGGTGCGGCCTGGGTGACGCCATCGACCTCTGTGAAGGTTCCCCGGGCGCTCATGTGCGGATGCGCGGGGGCCTCCGACCAGGTCAGAATCGGGCTCACGCAGGCGTCGGCTCCGTCGAAGATCGCGGCCCATTCGTCTCGTGTTTTCTGCCGGAAAACCTCGGCATATCGCGTGCGCCGTTCGGGCCACTTTTCTTGGTCCATCTGGCTTGCCAGATGCGTCTCGGGCAAACCGGCAAGGCGCACCAGTTCAGCGAAGAACTGGGGTTCAAGCGGGCCGACCGCGAGGAACTTTCCGTCAGCGCATTCATAGCTGCGGTAGAAGGGGGCACCACCATCGAGCAGGTTGGACTCACGTTTCTGCGACCAGGCGCCGCGTGCGATGAAGGAGTGCACCAGCGCCATCAGGGCGGAGGCTCCATCGACCATGGCGGCATCGACCACTTGGCCCTTGCCGGATTTCTCCCGTTCGTAGAGGGCTGCCAGGATGCCGAACAGTAGGAACATCGTGCCGCCCCCATAATCGGCGCCGATGTTGAGCGGTGGTGCGGGCACAGAGTCTTCCGGTCCGAGGGCATGCAAGAAGCCGGTGAGGCCAAGATAATTGATGTCATGCCCTGCCGACTGGGCCAGCGGCCCTTCCTGGCCCCATCCGGTCATTCGGGCGAAGACAAGGCGCGGGTTGCGCGCCGCGCAGTCATTTGGTCCGAGCCCCATCCGCTCCATCACATTGGGGCGGAATCCTTCAATCAGAACGTCGGCACAGGTGATCAGCTCCATCGCCGTTGCGACACCCGCCGGCGTCTTGAGGTTCAGCGCGATGGAACGCTTGTTCCGGTTGTTGATCTCCGTCTTGTCGGCGGGACCGGACTTGCGGGTGATCAGCGTAACCTCGGCGCCGAGATCGGCGAGGAACTGGCCTGCCAGGGGGGCAGGTCCGAGCCCTTGCATCTCGACAACTTTCAAACCTGCGAGCGGCCCGCTCATTGCAAATGCCTTGTGGGCGCTTGGAGGCTGGTCCGCCCGGGTGTGAATTGTCTAAAGGCGGCCTTGGCCATGTTCTCACTCCTTGTCCTGTGATGCCGATCAGGCGGCTGCGAAAACCCCGACCCTGGGTAAGGGGCTCAGCTCCAACTGACTGATGCCGCGTGCCTCGACCTTGTCGATCCCAAGACCACGCAGGATGATCTCTGCGGTGTCGCTGCCCGCCTGGCGCCATGTGCGGCGGCCATCCAGCACCAGGCTCATGGCCCCGAATGTTGCGCCGCCCGCCGTGGCTGTCAGGCAGGCAACTTGATCACGGTGGAAGTCGAAGCGGCCGATGGCAAGCCCGCGCCGCAGCTCTTCAGCGGGCATCTCGGCCCAGAAACTGCCGAGCCGCGACTCGAGCATGGCATAGCGCGCGATGAACTTTCCCCATGCTCTGTCATCATGAACTCGGCGTATCGCCAGCCGAATGGCCGCGGAGATCTTCTCCGCTGGATCCGACATCTCAGCGCAGGCTTCGTCGAGTGACCGGCGAAACTCCGATGCGGTCATTTCGCAGACCGCGTTGAAGAGGTTAGAGGGGTCTTCGAGGTTGTTGTAGATGGTGCCCCTTGAAAGCCCTGCCGCGCGTGCGAGGTCGCTGACGGCGACACTGGTGCCTCCGCGGTCGGCAAAGATGCGCATAGCACACTGGTGTATGCGGAGCGCCGC
Organism: Lentibacter sp.; assembly: GCA_041686165.1. GTDB lineage: Bacteria > Pseudomonadota > Alphaproteobacteria > Rhodobacterales > Rhodobacteraceae > Lentibacter. Next base: position 7,052 of record JAWLEL010000027.1, on the reverse strand, counting down.
AGCATTCACGTGTCTGTCTCCTCGCGAAAAATAGCGTTGACGGAAATTGAACACGTGTGTTTAATTCGAGTCAACAGCGTTTAACGCTGATGGGAGGAGACCGAATGAAAAGCCGAAATGGAGGCGCATTTGCGCCGGGTTATCGCTGATGGACCTGTTACAACTGGTCATTGGGGGGCTGGCGAATGGGTGCATCTATGGTCTTGTCGCACTTGGTTTCGTCTTGATTTACAAAGCCTCTGAAGGAGTCAACTTCGCCCAGGGTGACATGATGATGCTGGGCGCATTCGTCGCGCTTGGCCTCGGCAATAGCGGCCAGTTGGGGTTGCCATTCGGGCTTGCGGTCCTGATTGCCGTGTTCCTCATGTTCGGAGTCGGGTGGGGTGTCGAGCGGGTCGTCGTGCGCCGGATATTCGGCCAGCCCCAGTTCGCATTGGTGATCCTGACGATCGCGCTGGGCTTTTCGTTTCGTTTCGTGGCTGGTTCGATCTGGGGCTATACACCGCTCGTTCTCGAGACACCCTTTTCCGGGAAGAACCTCTCGGCAGGTGGGATCGTGATTTCGCTTGCCGATCTCGTGACGATCGGTGTCACGGTTGTCCTGACTGCCTCGCTATGGGCTTTCTTCGCCTATACGCGGATCGGACTTGCGGCACAGGCCGCGAGCCAGAACCAAATGGCGGCCTATATCGTGGGCGTCCCGGTCATGCGGATCAATGGATTGATCTGGGGGATCTCGGGCGCGGTGGCGACTGTCGCGGGGGTTCTTTACGCCACGCGCGGCGCGATTGATCCGAATATCGGCCTTCTTGGGATCAAGGCGTTCGCGGCGGCAGTCATCGGAGGCCTCGGCTCGCTGCCGGGTGCGCTACTGGGTGGGTTGATCATTGGCATCGTCGAGCCTGTGGCCGGGCGCTACGCCCCCGGCGAACTGGCCATCATGTCTCCCTACATCATCATGCTTCTGGTTCTGGTGACCCGACCTGGCGGGCTCTTTTCCCAGATCCAGGCAAAGAAGGTGTGAGCGATGCGTATTGTTTTCAAGAAGAGCTACGATCGCGATATTGACTTGCATCAGCATTGGCAGAGCCGCGGCAAGATGGTCGTGCTGGCGATCATCATGGCCATGCTGCCGTTTCTCGTTGGAAACTACTATCTCGCGGAGGCGGCGAATACGTTGATCTGGGCGCTCGCTGGTATGGGGCTGATGATTGCGGTCGGGCATACCGGACAGGTTAGCCTCGGCCATGCCGCCTTTCTTGCCATCGGGGCCTACACAGACGCAGCCCTGATGAACCTTGGCCTACCCTTTCTGATCGCCTTTCCCATGGCGGGCCTCTTTGCAGGGCTGTTCGGGGCGATCATTGCGGTTCCGGCTGTGCGCATGTCGGGCATCTACCTTGCCATTGCGACGCTTGCGGTCTTCGTGATCGTCGAGGAGCTGGTCATCATGCTGGAGCCGATCACTGGCGGGGTGGGGGGCATCATGGCGCCGTCCATTAATATTTTCGGGATCAGCTTCGACCGTTATGCGTCTCTTTCGAATTTCTACTGGCTGGTGCTTGGCGTCGTGATTCTTGTCACATGGGCCTATGCGAACCTGCTGCGCAGCCCGACGGGGCGGTCGTTCCTTGCGGTGCGCGACAGCGAAGTTTCGGCGCGCGCGCTCGGCATCAACGTAACACGCACGCGAGCGCTGGCCTTCGGACTTTCCTCCGGCGTGACCGGTCTCGCCGGGGCGCTGATGGGGCATTTCATCGGGTTCTTCAACTATGAGCTGTTTTCGATCTTCATCTCGATCAACCTTCTGCTTGTCGTGACCATTGGCGGGCTCGGTTTTATCCAGGGAGCATTTCTTGGTGCCTTGCTGATCACCGGCTTGCCGCAGCTCATCGCGATCCTGCGTGACGGCCTGAACGCCAACCTCGGGATCGACCTTGGCTCGGTCCCCGGTTTGGATACCATGCTGTTTTCGGTGCTGCTTATCTTTTTCATCATTTTCGAGCCGACCGGGCTTTATGGCCGGTGGCTTAAGATCAGGACTTGGTTCGAGATTTTTCCGCTGGCGCGGCGTGACATGTTCCGGCGTCAGAAATCATATCTCAAGACGGAGCGCATGAAATGAGCCTGCTCGAGGTTGAAGACCTGGCCGTGCATTTCGGCGGTGTCAAAGCGGTTGATGGGGTGTCCTTCACCGTGGGCGAAGGGGAGGTTTTTGCCATTATCGGGCCGAACGGTGCAGGCAAGTCCACGATATTCAACCTGATCAGCAGGATTTACGAACCGACCCGCGGAACGATCCGTTTTGATGGCAAAGACATCGTCGGGCTCAAGGCGCATGATATCGCGCAGCACGGGATTGCGCGCACCTTCCAGAATATTGAATTGTTCGATCATTCCACGGTGCTTGCCAATCTTCTCATGGGGCGGCACACCCACAGGGCCACAACATTCATCTCCGATATCCTGTTCCTGCCCAAGGTCCGCCGCGAAGAACGCGCGCATCGCAAGCGTGTGGAGGATGTCATCGAGTTTCTCGAGCTCGAGGCCTATCGGAACAAGATGATCGCGGGGCTTCCCTACGGAGTGCGCAAGGTGGTCGAGATCGGCCGCGCGCTGGCGCTTGGGCCGCGGCTCATCCTGCTGGACGAGCCGGCATCAGGCCTGTCGGTCGAAGAAACCCAGGATGTCGCCTTCTGGATCGAGGATCTCCGGCGTGACATGGGAATTACGGTGCTCATGGTCGAGCACGACATGAGCCTTGTAACGCAGGTCTCGGACCGTGTTCTGGCCGTGGCCAACGGCAGGCCGCTGGCCATGGGAACGCCCGAAGAGGTGCAGGCGCATCCGGATGTTCAGGCCGCCTATCTTGGTACGGCAACAGGAGATGATGCGGCATGAGTGTTCTGTCCGTGCGAAATCTCGAGACTTTCTACGGAGCGATCATGGCCCTGCGAGGGGTCTCCATCGACGTGGAGCAAGGTGAAATCGTCACCATTCTGGGCGCCAACGGCGCGGGCAAGACAACCCTCATGAAGACGATTTCCGGCCTGATGGATCCAGAGAAAGGTCAGATCAGCTTCATGGGCAGCTCCCTTGTCGGCCTGGATCCTGACGAGGTTGTGCGGCGCGGGGTCAGCCTTGTGCCAGAGGGGCGCGAAGTGTTCCCCTATCTGTCCGTCGAAGAGAACCTGCGCCTTGGTGGTTATACTCGGACCGGTGGCCTTGCGAGCGATCTGGAGCTGGTGTTCACCTATTTCCCGATCCTCAAGGAACGGCGCCGCCAGCAGGCAGGCTTCCTCTCCGGCGGGCAACAGCAGATGCTCGCGATCGGGCGGGGCCTGATGGCCGATCCGAAGCTTTTGATGCTGGATGAGCCGAGCCTTGGCCTGTCACCTTTGCTTACACAGGAGATATTCGCGATCATCTCGCGCCTGAACGCCGAGGAGGGCGTCACCATGCTCTTGGTCGAACAGAACGCGCATATCGCCTTGGAAACCGCACACCGTGGCTATGTGCTGGAGATGGGGCGGATCGTGATGACCGGGGCTTGCGCCGACCTGGCGGCGTCAGAAGATATTCAGGAGTTCTACCTTGGCCGCACAGGCGAGTCGCAGCGCGGGCAGAAACGCTGGAAGAGGCGCAAGACATGGCGATGAACGGCAGGATATCGGACGACGCGATCACCTTTGACGGACATGACACCATCGTCAAGCTCTGGGCCGATCGCTGCAGGCACTATGGTGACAGGGTGTGCCATAGGGAGAAAGAGCTCGGCATCTGGCAGGAGTATTCCTGGAAAACCTACTATGACAGCGCGCGGCTCATTGGCGTTGCGTTGTTGGAACTGGGCGTCAAGAAGGGCGAGCCGGTCCTGATCCTCGCGGAGGATCGGCGCGAATGGATTTATTGTGACATTGGGGCAGCCTCTATCGGCGCGATCCCGGCGGGGGTATACACGACGGACAGCCCCTCTCAGCTTGCCTATCTCGCCAATGATTGCGGCGCGCGCGTGCTGTTCGTGGAGAACGACGAGCAGCTCGACAAGTTTCTGGAAGCGCGTGGCGAGATGCCGGGCGTGGAGCGCGTGGTTGTTTTCGACAGAAGTGGTCTGGCCACGTTCAGTGACGAGCAGGTGATGTTCCTCGATGAGATCTATTCATTAGGCGCGCAAGCCGAAAACCCCGAGCGTTTCGAAACTGCGCTTGCCGAGGTCCAGCCAGAAGATCCGCGCATGCTGATCTACACGTCCGGCACGACCGGGCCGCCCAAGGGCGCGATCATTACCCACCGAAACATGATCTACGAACTGTCCGCTGGCGCGGAAATGCTGGATTTCTCCGAGACCGATGAACAGCTTTGCTTCCTGCCGCTGTGTCATGTTCTGGAGCGGCTGGTCTCGGTGGAAGCGCCGATCGCCAACGGCTCCACGGTGAACTTCGCGGAAAGTCCCGAGACGGTTTTCGAAAACCTTCAGGAAGTGAACCCTGATACCTTCGCGGGCGTGCCGCGCATCTGGGAGAAGATATATTCCCGTGTCACGATCATGCGGTCCGAAACCGGCGCAGTCAGCGGCAAGGCCTTCGACATGGCCCTTGCCGTGGGCCGGCAATACGCAAATACCGAACGGCCTGGGCTCGGGTTGCGGCTGGCGCATTGGCTGGCTGATGTCACCGTCCTGCGGAACCTGCGCAGGATGCTCGGCTTCGCGAATGCGCGCCGAGTGACATCCGGAGCAGCGCCGATTTCGCCGGAGCTCATCGACTGGTTCGCCGCCATCGGGGTGCCGCTGGTGGAAGGCTATGGCATGACCGAGACCTCCGGCGTGGCCACCGTCAATACCGTCGAGGACAATCACGTCGGCACCGTGGGCAAGGCCCTTCCGGGCTGCGAGATGAAGATCGACGAGAACGGGGAGTTGCTGATCGCGGGGCCGCTTGTCTTCGCGGGGTACTGGAACAAGCCCGAAAAGACGGCAGAAACCCTGACGGAAGACGGCTGGCTGCGCACGGGGGACAGCGGACGCATAGACAATCACGGCTGCCTGACGATCACTGGAAGACTCAAGGATGTTATCATCACCTCGGGTGGCAAGAACATTACGCCTGCCGAAATCGAATCCAAGCTCAAGTTCTCGCCCTATGTCTCGGATGCGGTGGTGATCGGTGATCGCCGCAAGTATCTGACTTGCCTGATCATGATCGATCAGGAGAACGTCGAGCAATTCGCGCAGGCGCGGCAGGTTCCCTTCTCTGATTTCGCGTCCCTTACCCGTGCGCCGGAAGTGCGCGAGTTGATTGGTGACATCGTTGCGGAGACCAATCGCCAATTCGCACAGGTCGAGCAAATCAAGGATTTTCGCTTGATCGACATACTTCTGACCGCGGAAGACGAGGAGTTGACACCGACCATGAAACTGAAACGGAATTTCGTTAACGAGCGCCATGCTTCGCTCATCAACGAGATGTACTGACGATAACAATTCCAAGGGAGGAAACCATGAAACTACTCAAATCACTGGCGGCCGCCGCGCTATTCGCGTCGCCCGCCATTGCCCAGACACCCGGCGTGACCGATGACGAAATCAAGATCGGCGCTGCGCATGACCTGTCTGGCATTTTCGCGCCGTTCTCCGTGCCGGGTGTTAGCGCGGTGAAAGCTTATTTCGATGAAGTCAATGCCGCTGGCGGCGTCCATGGCCGCAAGCTTACCTATATTGTCGAGGATCACGGATATCAGGTTCCCAAGGCGGCACAGGCTGCGAACAAGCTGGTCAACCGCGATCAGGTTTTCGCGATGCTTCTAAGCCTTGGCACGCCTCACAACCTGGCCATGTTCCAGCTCATGGAGCCTCAGGGTGTGCCGAATGTGTCGCCGCTCACGGCGGCGCGACAGATGGTAGAACCCTTCGAGTCGTGGAAATTCGCCGGAACGTCCTCATACTATGACGCGACCAAGGTCGCGATCGAGTACATGGCTGAAAACGAAGGCACCGAGAAGGTCTGCATCATGAGCCTGCCGACCGACTTCGGCAAAGAGATCGAAGGCGGTGTCAAGGACCTGACGGAAGCTGGTGTCGTCGAGCTGGGTGTCGAGGTCGGCCACAAGCCGGACGAGAGCGATTTTTCCGGCGCGCTCGGCAAGGTCAAGGAATCCGGCTGTGACACCACGGCTCTGGCTCTTGGCATCAGCCAGACCATCAACGTCATCGCAACTGCGCGCAAGCTGGGCATGGATGACATGAAGTTCTACCTCTCCAGCGCAGGGTTCCACACGGTCGTCGCCAAGGGGCTGGCGCAGCAAGGCGTGATGGATGGTGTCTACGCCGGTGCCGGCTGGCAGGATCTCGAAGCGCGGGCTGGAGAACCGGCCGTCGCCGAGTGGATCGCCAGTTACAAGGAAGCGACAGGAACGGAGTTCCCCGGCACAGGAGCGCTTCTTGGGCGCTCGGCTGCGCAGGTGATGGTCGAGGGGCTCAAGGCCGCGGGGCCGGATCTCACGCGCGAAGGCTTCATCAAGGCGATGGAAACGCTCGACTTCGAAGATCCGATTTCCGGGAACCACGTCGATTTCTCCGCCGAGGACCATGTCGGCGCTGACGAGATCTTCGTCTCGCGGATCGAGAACGGCTCCTGGGTGCTTGTCGAAACCGTTGAATGAACAGGGCCGGAGGGCGGGACGGGTCTCGCCCCTCAGAGCCTCGCCAAGCGGCGATCGGGCCATCGCGCATGCGGTGGCCCGAACCTATAGGGTCGCCCTTTAGCCTTGTTTAACAGGGCGTTTTGCCGCGTTAACGCTGTCGCGGGAGAGAAAAAGGGCTGTGCACCGGGCGTGCACCGCCTGTGCACCGCCCGTGCAGCGCGCGCGGCGCATCGTGGTTAACGAAAGATGAATGAAGGCAGCGCGCGCGCTTCGAGAAGAGGTGTGTGACCCGATGGCGCGGCGGCGCTCCGCGCCTTGCGGCCGCGCCTCCCATAATCCGGGAACTAAGGGACGCGCCCGACCCTGGGTGGGCGCATCGCAACATCTGATGTCCGTCTGACACTTAAAAG
>JAWLEL010000352.1:0-3178 GCA_041686165.1 Lentibacter sp. | reverse complement strand
AGCAATCACGACATCCTCGCCGCGCTCCGCGGCCGCGATGAGCTCTGACAGCTTTGCCTTCGCCTCTGCGATGTTCATCTGCATATGACGTCTCCGGATCTCTGCATGGCATGGTCCAACAGGTGGACCAAGTTAGCATCCAAGTCGACGAATGGCAAGAGAATGTGGGGGGATTCTGCACCACGAAATGCAAAGGGCTGGCCAGGCGCCGTCGTTGTTTTCCCAACTGCCATGGGTGTCAGACAGGAAGTCGTAAGCCAGCTGCTCGACAACATCCTCCAGCGACAGGCTGCGCATCTCGACCTCGGGGTCGCCCCAGGTCAGCGCCGCATAGGGGATTTCGGTCGCGGGGAAGTCGACGGCGGTCTCGCCGGACCAGGTGCCGATGCTTTCGATCTGGCCGCTGTCCCCCGCGCCGTCGAAGGTCACAGTGACATGGGTGATGCCGGCGGCCATGAGGCCATCGAAGAGACGGTCTTTGTTGCCCGGGCGCAGGGCGAGGGTCCGGGCGGTGCGTTCGGCATGCGCGGCAAGGATCGCCCCGAAATCAACGGTGGAAGACCGCAGCGGTGCGGCCAGAGTGGGTTCAGTCTGGGTCATGGACATCTCCGTTCGGTGAGGACAGGTCAGACCCCCCGGGTGGCGCACTCTTCTGCCCCCCGAAGGCTCAAACCCCTCCCAGCCCTCCTCTGTCTCTCGGGCGACCTGCAGCGCACGGGCGGCAAAGGCGCGCCAGAGCGGATCGACAAGGCGTGCATCCAGCAGATCGGCACGGTGACGCAGCCGCTGCGCCAATTCAGGCTCGTGCCAATCAATGGCACGGCCAGCCTGGGCGCGAAGTTGAACCGCCTCGGTCACAACGGCCCGCGCCTCAAGAGCATTGGCGACAGGGTAGCACCAAGCCACAGCGCCATGACTGGCGGCTCCGGCAAGAACCAAGCGCTGGTCGCCATCAAGGATGGCCAGAAGCTGCGGCGCTGCATCGGAGCCGTTATTCTCAGCCTGCTCAAACGCCCCCTGCATGGCATCGGCCAGCGTCGCAAAACGCCCAACAACCACGGGGGCAGCGGTGCCCGACATCAGGGCCGCGGGCGTCCGGTGCATCCGCGCCAAAGCGAAAGGCAGGTTGGGATCAGGAGCGACAGTCGCGCCATTTGGGACAGGACCCATCGGACGCGGGCTCGGCTGGATAGGCAGGGGAAGGTCAAACATGGCAATATCTCCAACGGCGCGGAAAGCCACTCTCCCCGCCTCATCCGTCACTGACCAAACCGCCGCCCTCTTCCTCGAAGGGGCGGCGGCGATAGGTTTGGCCAGAGCATCAGAGTTTGCCGAGACCTCGTAGGCTCAGCTCCGTTCCGGCACCTACGATGATGTGGTCGTGCAGCGTCAGGCCGAGAAACTTGCAGCCCTTCTGGATCTCCTTGGTCATGCTGATATCAGCCTCGGACGGCGTCGGATCGCCGGAAGGGTGGCTGTGGATCAGGATCAGGGCGCTGGCGTTCAGCATCAGGGCTCTCTTGATCACCTCGCGCGGATAGACCGGGACATGATCAACTGTGCCGGTGGACAAAAGCTCATCGGCGATGATGCGGTTCTTGCGGTCGAGATAGAGGACATGGAATCGCTCGATGGGACCTCGGACGGTCAGCGCGCAATAGTCCATCAGCGCCTGCCAGCTGCCGATGACCGGGTTCTGGCTGAGGTAACGGCCGAGGATATCGCGGGCCTCGAGGATGACGGTTTCTTCCTGGGGGGTCATGGGCGTCTCGCTGAAATGCGCACACCGAAGCCCCCTGCCCTTTCGGGGCATGGCCAGCGGCGTGCATGTTGAGAAAAAGATGCAGCGACCGCCCCGGGGTCGGGCGATCGCTGCGTAGGCGCTCTATCAGCCGACCCGGTCGAGGAGCTTCTTGGCGCGCCCTTCCATGTCGAGCCGGGCATCCTGCTGGGTCTTGTCGCGCGCCAGCCGCGTGATGCCCTGCACGAAGTCGAAGATGCTTTCCGGCGGGCGGCCCTCTTCCATGAGCACCTTCTCGATGATCTTGCCGGACTCGGTTTTCGAGAAACCCCGCTTGCGCAGGAAATCCGCGCGATCCTCGTCGCTGCGCGCCACGATCTGCTGCCGCGCGGCCTTGATGCCGTTCACGAAGCCCTGCGGCGAGGAATTGGCGAACCGCGTCAGCGCCGGGGCCGCCTCATGCGCGAAACGCGAGGCGGCGTATTTCGAATGCCGGATTCGGATCTCCTGAAAATCCTCGACGCCCCAGAGGTTGCGGTTCTGGCACACTGCTCGCAGGTAGAAGCTCGCCATGCCGAGGGTTTTCGCGCCCACCTCCGAGTTCCAGCAATAAAAACCCCGGAAGTAGAGATCGGGGGAGCCGTCGGGCAGGCGGCCCGCCTCGATCGGGTTGCGATCATCGACGAGGAACAGGAAGACGTCACGGTCCGAGGCATAGAGCGTGGTCGTGTCGCGGCTGATTTCGACATCGGGGTTGTAGACCCCGGTCGACCAGTCAAGCACGCCCGGCACCTTCCAGCGCGTGTCGCCGGTGCCATTGCCCGCGATGCGCTGCACCGCCTCAACCAGTTCAAAATCGTGGATGCGGCCATAATCGGGGCCGGTCACGGCGCGCAGTTCGGTGCGGCCATCCTCAGTTTCGAAGGTTTTGAGCTGCTCGGCGCGGTGGTTGGTGAGGCCGTATTGCAGGTTGATACCCGCCAGCGGCGCGGGCAGCTGCCGCAGGTAGGATGCAGGCGCGCTGACGATGCTGGCAAGCTGGCCAAAAGCCCAATGCGTCGGCACGACAGGTTCCTGCGCTTTCGGTAGCATCAGGTGCAACCGCTCGGGGTTATCGCGCGCGGCCTCGACCCGGATATCCGCCGTCTGCACCACCCGGCTGCGGCTGCGCTCCGACCGGCCCTTAACATTGGCCCAGAGATCGTCGAGCGACAGATACCGCTCATCATCGGGCCGGTTGAACCATTCGGACGACACCCGCCCGTTCCGCTCACCCCGGCTCACATCTACCTTGTAGCCACCTGTTCGTGCTGGCTGCACCGGATCCATTACTTCCATAACGCCCATCGGCATTCCTCCGTGACAGGCGCCGGAAGCCACTCTCCCAGCCTTCAACCTGTCGCGAAAGCAACCAACCCTTCTCTCACCGACCGGTGC
>JAWLEL010000351.1:0-3180 GCA_041686165.1 Lentibacter sp. | reverse complement strand
TTGAAGGTAGGGATCGCATTGCACCCATGATCTCTTGACGCTGGTGTGAGCCGGGGCATCCGTAGATCCCCGGCCCTGTCGTTTGTCAGCGTCTTCCGGTGACCTGCCCCCCGCTGGTCCCTACCTCTCGCTGCGTCATGGGCCTGTTTTCGATCACGCCGGAGACAGGATTACTATCCATTTTTCGGACAGCCAGTTCGATGGCTATTCGGACTCTCATATCTATGGAGAGAGTTTTGCCAATGCCTTCTCCGAAAAGGGTTTGCGGCCATACCTGTGCGAGCCGGAGGAGGGGTTGGATATCGACAGCATAGACATCACACAACTCTCCGCACCCCAGCGGCTGGCGATCAAGAAAGGCCGGTTGTGATGAACAATGAATTGATCCCTCGCCGCTCATCCGCTACGTCTCTTGTGGAGCAAAGGGGAATCGGTTTGGTGGGCATCAAGAAGCGCGGCGACACATATCACCTGCGGATGCGAGTGCCCAGGCGCTATGCGTCTATCGAGCCGCGGAGTGAGCTGCATCGGTCGTTGAAGACGGGCGACAAATCCGTGGCGCTACAGCGTCTTCCGACAGTCGAAGCCCACGTCATTGCCGAGCTTGATGCTCGTCTGGCGGGTCGTGACACACCAGGATCCGGATCGCATTACGAAGCGATCGCGCGGCTGACATCGGCCCGTGGATTCGGATACCGCACCGCCGGCGAGCTGGCAGAAGGCGATATGAGCGAGATCCTGCGGCGACTGGATGACCTTCGGGCCGCCGGTGATACTCCGGACAGCGGTGCGGCCGCTGCTCTCCTCGGCGGCGTCGAGCGGCCGCGAGAAACGCTGGGCGAGATTGCGGGAAAAATGCCGGAGATGTTCCCGGCGGAGATCCGCGACAAAAACTCAATTCAGCGCAACCGATGGTGCAAGCGATGGACACGACCAGCGAACAAGGTGTCCGAGCTGCTGGGGCGCGACCCAGAACTCGAAGACATAACACGACTTGACGCGATCAGCCTTCGCGACGCTTTTCAAGACCGCATCATCGAAGGCAGCATGAAAGGTGCGAGCGCGCAGAAAGACCTGCAAAACCTGAACTTGCTCTGGAAAAAATACCACCAGCATCTCGGCGTCGATCTCGTCGAGATGCCGCCCTGCCCGTTCCGCGGGCTGGGGGATGGTATGGCGCGGCTCGATGAAGACACGCGAAAGAAAGAGGTGCCGCTCGAAGTCATCGAGCGTATTCTCGCGCCCGGCGCTATGGATCACATGAACGATGAAGCAGCAGACATAACTCGCATTGCAGTGGAAACCGGCGCGCGGCAATCCGAAATCACCGATCTGCCACCCGGGTCAATATGCCTGGATCATCCGATTCCGCATATCTGGATTCGCTTCGAGCGCGCACCGGACGGCCAGGAATACGCACGCGAGCTGAAAAACCGTGGGACGAAAAGACAGATACCGCTTGTCGGCGTCGCATTGGAAGCGATGCGCCGGCACCCCGAGGGCTTCCCGCGCTATCGCGGCAAAGGAATATACTCCGTTGCAGCGAACAAATCGCTGCGCAGATACCTACCGGACGGCGTGACCATCGGTGGCTTGCGGCACTCATTTGAGACAAGATTGAAAGACGCGCTCGTCGAAAGCGACGATCGTGCAGAGCTCATGGGTCACAGTGTGAAGCGCGCTCGCGGGCGAGAATGGTATGGAGACGAGATGCCGCTGCAGGTGCGATTGGAATATCACCGGCGAATCGAGATCAAGACCGCGCTTTTGCCGCCCTCTCCCGAGCCACGCGACGAGCTCGATCAATAGCGGCTTCTTGAGCGGCGACGGCTTCGAGCTCGCGCTCCAGGCGCTCGAATAGCGGCAAGTATACCGCTCCATCTGGCCGGCTTGCCACCATTTCGGCGACGAATTCATGGGCGGCGGTGAGGCGGGCAAGGTCGGGTACCGAGGCGGGCGAGGTCAAGTGCATGTTGGATTTTGCTTATAGCTGTTTGAATTCGACCGCCCGAAAGTCATTGTGAGAGATGTTTTAGCCCTGAAATATTTATGGCGGGGGTGTGTAAAATGAGAGGGAAAGGTCTTCCACGTCGAACTTTGCCCGTGAGCACGACACCCGAAGAGCGCTTGGAGATCCCTGAGATTGCAGACGGCATTCTGGGGGTCATGTGCCACCAACTGAACGGATTGAACGCCCGGATTGATGGCCTGCCCAAACTGATCGAACAACATGCATGGCTGGACGCCGATGCCCGACGGTTGATGCGTATGCCCGGGATGGGCCCGATCACGGCTTCTGTGTCGATCCCGGAGCAAAATGGGTTGTGAATTGGAGTGCGCCCCTCGGGATGGACAGATCTGAAAAGCAGAATTGACCGGGCGCGGGCTTTCGAGGAAGGAAGCCCAATGCCAAGATGCCACCGCACCCACAGTGGATCTGTCACATTTTAGTGCCGCCCCCCTGTGCTCGTTTAAGCCACTTTCCGTTCGAAGGCGACGGAGCTTTTCCAGCCCAGTGCTGAGTGGCGTCGTCGTGGATTGTAAAAGACGTTGATGTATTCGAAGATTGCCATCTGTGCCCGTCTTCGCGTTTCCCATGACCGCCGCCAGATCAACTCAGCCTTGATGGTTTTGAAGAACGTCTCGACTGCCGCATTGATGCTCCTATGTTTGTCAATCGGCGGGTGCCCGGGCCAATGATGCGCACAGGGCGCGGTATATTTCGCACACGATGTACCGCTTGATGCAGCGTACGATTTCGCGTCGCGTTTTTCATTCTGCTTTTCGCCGCGCGGCGTAGGCTTGGGTTGTGTGATCGTCGCGCATACGTACGATTGCGACACGGTAGAGGGCGGCGTTGGCTTGCCGGTTCCCGCCGCGACTCAAGCGCATCCGGTTCGTCTTGCCGCTGGACGGCGGGATCGGACAAACGCCACAGAGCTTGGCCAGGGCGGCTTCGGACTGGATGCGGTCGGGATTGTCCCCCACGAGGATCAGCATCTCGGCCACTGTCATCATAGAGATGCCGCGAGCCTGCATCAGCTCGGGGGCTCTCTCTCGCACCAACCGGTCAAGCTCTCGGTCATGCGCCTCGATTTCCTCATGCAGCGCGAGCCAGCGCCGCGCGATCGCGCGCATGGCCGCGTTGGCGGAGGCCGTTGGGGACGTGATTTCTCCTGG
>JAWLEL010000026.1:0-13955 GCA_041686165.1 Lentibacter sp. | reverse complement strand
GATGGCTGCTCGGAAGACGACTGGGAGGGCTGGAAAACCCTCACCGACACCTTTGGCGAAAAGGTCCAGCTCGTGGGCGATGATCTCTTCGTGACAAACCCAGAGCGGCTCGCAATGGGAATCGAGAAAGGCTGCGCCAATTCCATGCTGGTCAAGGTCAATCAGATCGGCTCGCTCACGGAAACGCTCCGCGCCGTCGACATGGCCCACCGGGCGCGCATGACCAACGTCATGTCCCACCGCTCGGGCGAGACGGAAGACGCGACAATCGCCGATCTCGCCGTGGCCACGAACTGCGGACAGATCAAGACAGGTTCACTCGCCCGCTCTGACCGGCTTGCGAAATACAATCAGCTCATCCGCATCGAGGAAGCCCTGGGCGAGTCGGCCGAATACGCGGGAAGCTCGATCCTCAAAGCATGAAGACGGCGAAGCGCGCCGCGCTCCGCCTCTCACTCTTTCCGACCGGGCTTCAGGGGCAGGACGCGCGGTAATACGTGCCATCGCCACGTGCATAGGCACATGTCTCCCCGTTCCGGTTCTGGGCCACGAGCGTGCCCGCTGCCGCGCCCGCGAGTGTGGACACCACAGTCCAGTTGTCATTTGCATCGAAGGCATCCGCCGCCAGGATCCCCGCACCCGCGCCTGCCACGGCGCCAAGAGTCGTGTTTTGCTGCGGTGTCAGGTTCGTGCAAGCGGCCGCTGCGAGAAGAGCGGCGCCCGACAGAATAGCTTTGAGATAGGTCATGAGTTTCTCCATTTGGGTTAATGTTGGACAACGCTTCTTCCATCCGATTGTTCCAAACCGTCCCGCACCAGAGAGGAACATTGCCATGCCATGCCCCGGATCGCTAAACTTCACGCATGTCCGATCCTGACAAACTCATCGACCTGCTCCAGCTCATCCCGCATCCCGAGGGCGGGCATTACCGCCAGACATGGGCGGAAGAGAACGATGGCCGGCCGTCGGGAACCTGCATCTATTTCCTGCTGCGCGCAGGCGAGCGCAGCCACTGGCACCGCGTCGATGCCACAGAGATATGGCATTTCTACGCAGGCACGCCGCTTACGCTCTCGCTCGCCGCCACCGAGGCCGGCCCGAAGGCCGATCATCTCCTCGGCCCCCACCTGCTGCGCGGTCAGACCCCACAGCTCATCGTGCCGGAAAATCACTGGCAAGCTGCACATGCCCGAAGCGGCTGGGCGCTCGTCGGCTGCACGGTCAGCCCGGGCTTTCAGTTCTCGGGCTTCGAGCTGGCCCCCGACGGCTTCGATATCCCCTGACCGCCTTCAGTGGTCACATCATGCCCATAGAGCCAGTCGAACTGGCGCATCATCAGCCCCGGGGCGAGCGCGCCGCCGAGCCGCAAGGCGCTATGCGCGGCCAGGCGCAGCGGCGGGAAGCTCAGATGGTACTTGCGCGCATTGCCCGTCGCAGTCTTCACAACGCGTCTCACCCGCGCCTCGCGACGCTGCTGATACCGCGCCAACGCCATGCCCAGATCCGGCAGGGAAGCGATCTCGTCGGCCAGCACCCAGGCATCTTCCAGCGCCATGACGGCACCCTGCGCCAGGAAGGGAAGAGTCGGATGCACCGCATCGCCCAGAAGAGCGAGGCCCTCCCCGTGCCACCTCTTGGCCACGTCATGCCGGAAGAGCCCCCAGAACCCGACGCGCTCCACCGCAGCGAGCATCTCCCGGGCCTCCACACCGAAATCAGCGAAAGCCGCACAAAGATTCGCAGGGGTGTCTTCAAGCGCCCAGCTTTCCTCCACCCAGTTGCTCTGCTCCTGCACGGCCACGAGATTGAGCAGTTTTCCGCCCCGCAGCGGATAGCTGACAAGATGCCGCCCCGGACCCATATGAACCCAGACCTCGCCCTCTCGCTCCCGAGTATTGGCAATCACCGCGCGCCAGGCCGCGTGACCAGTGAAAAAAGGCGTCTGTGCACCGCCCAGCGCCGCACGCACCACCGAGTGAACGCCATCCGCTCCGATCACCAGATCAAAGCTCGCCTTTTGGCCTGATGCGAAGACCACGGAAGGTTGCGCGCCGCCGCTTGCGCTCTTCACCTTCTGCAACAGGCGTATTTTCGCGCCCGCGGCGCGCGCTCCATCGGCCAGCAGCGCGATCAGGTCAGCCCGATGAACACAGTGATAGCCCCGCGCCCCGATCCGCTTCAGATCAAGCCGCAAGACCTCCGCGCCGCGATAATCCTTGAGACATACCGCCGCCGCCTCCGGCGCGCCGCTGTCGCGCAAGCCCTCGCCCAGCCCGAGCGCATCGAGAACTTTCATGCCATTGGGAGAGATCTGCAAACCGGCGCCCACCTCGGTGATCTCGGGCGCCTGTTCATAGACGCTCACATGCGCACCCCGCATCGCCAGCGCCCTGGCCGCCGCCAACCCACCGATCCCCGCACCGATAATGGCCACTCTCAAACCGTCTTGCATTCGGACCTCTCCGGGAAAGCAAAACGCCGAAGCACTCGGCCCCGGCGTTCAGATCACGTTTTTCAGGCGCTGCGCACGATCAATCGTCGCGATGCACTTTTTCGCGGCGTTCGTGGCGCTCCTGCGCTTCAAGGCTCATCGTGGCAATGGGGCGCGCATCGAGCCGCTTGAGCGAGATCGGATCGCCCGTGACTTCGCAATACCCGTATTCACCCTCGTCAATCCGGCGCAGCGCGGCATCGATCTTGGCCACGAGCTTGCGCTGACGGTCGCGGGTGCGCAGCTCCAGCGCACGGTCGGTTTCCTCACTGGCACGGTCGGCCGAATCGGGGATGTTGCGCGTGCTTTCCTGCAAGCCTTCGATCGTGTCACGGCTATCTTCGAGGATCTCCTCTTTCCACGTGTGCAGCTTGCGGCGGAAGTATTCGAGTTGACGATCATTCATGAAAGGTTCGTCTTCGGCGGGACGGTAGTCTTCAGGCAGGAACAGCTCTGCTTTCATGGCCTTTTCCTCTATGATTGAGCGCGTCGATGACACGGGTATTCTCCTTCATTGCGCGCTTCTTGTGCCGCGCTGATACTCTTCCATGAGCCGAATGTCACTACCCCTTAACATCAGATTGCGGTGAAAATGCACCTCCGCTACTGTGCCGCGAATCTTGCCTACCAATTGGATGATTTCTATGCGCTTTGAAGGAACCGACGCCTATATCGCCACCGACGATCTGAACACGGCCGTCAACGCCGCGGTGATGCTCGAGCGCCCGCTTCTCGTCAAGGGCGAGCCGGGCACGGGCAAGACGGAGCTGGCCCGCCAGGTCGCCTCCGCACTCGGCATGAAAATGATCGAATGGAACATCAAGTCGACGACGAAAGCGCAGCAGGGCCTTTACGAGTATGACGCCGTCAGCCGCCTGCGTGACAGCCAGCTCGGCGAAGAACGCGTGCATGATGTGAGCAACTACATCAAGCGCGGCAAGCTCTGGGAGGCCTTCGCATCCGAGGAGCGTGTGGTGCTGCTGATCGACGAGGTCGACAAGGCCGATATCGAGTTCCCCAACGACCTTCTGCAAGAACTCGACCGCATGGAGTTCCACGTCTACGAGACGGGCGAGACCGTGCGCGCCAAGCACCGACCTGTGATCATCATTACCTCGAACAACGAGAAAGAACTCCCCGACGCCTTCCTGCGCCGCTGCTTCTTTCACTACATCCGCTTCCCGGAAGCCGATACGATGCGCAAGATCGTGGAGGTCCATCACCCGGGCATAAAGGAACAGCTTCTGACCACCGCGCTGACGCAGTTCTACGAGATTCGCGACCAACCCGGCCTCAAGAAGAAGCCCTCGACCTCCGAAGTCCTTGACTGGCTCAAGCTGCTGCTGGCCGAAGACCTCACGCCCGAAGACCTCAAGCGCGACGGGGCAAACGCTCTGCCCAAGCTGCACGGCGCCCTCCTGAAGAACGAACAGGACGTCCACCTCTTCGAGCGGCTGGCCTTCATGGCGCGCCAGCAGCGCTAGGGCCAATTTTCTTCGAAGAAAATTGCCAAGAAAATTCGAATTTTCTTGGCCCCGCGTGCGTCTGCGGCCGTTGGTTCAAGGTATATTTGATCTGAATCAAAACACACATCACAAATAGCGAATATGTATCTTCCAAAGCACCGCGGCGACGCGGGAACGGAGGAGTATATGACACAAAAGAACGATATCCGGCTTGATCGCCGGGGTTTCCTGGGGCTGGCCGCTGGCGGCGCGGCCCTTGCCGCTGCAGGAGCCGCACGCGGCGAGACCATCCAGACAAGCGCGAAGATCATCATCATCGGCGCGGGCGCAGGCGGCACCTCGCTGGCCAATCGTCTCGTTGCGCGCCTCGATGGTGCCGAAATCACCCTGATCGACCCACGCAAGGCCCACCTCTATCAGCCCGGCCTCTCACTGGTCGCGGCGGGGCTCAAGCCCGCGAGCTACGTCGTCTCCGACACGAAGGACTGGCTGCCCTCCGGCGTCAAACTCATCCAGGAAGCAGCCGCCGCCATCGACCCCGAGGCCAGGACCGTCAGCACCACGAGTGGCACGACGCTCGCGTACGACTTCCTCGTCGTCGCCCCAGGCCTCGTGCTCGACCATGACGCCATCGAGGGTTTCAGCCTCGACATGGTCGGCCAGAACGGCATCGGCGCGCTCTATGCGGGCCCCGAATATGCCGCCCGGACATGGCAGGCCGCGCAGAAATTCACCGAGGAAGGCGGCACCGGCCTCTTCACCCGGCCCGAGACCGAGATGAAATGCGCGGGCGCGCCGCTCAAGCACACCTTTCTCATAGAAGACCTCGCGCGCAAGGCGGGCACGCGCTCGAAAATGGAGGTGCGCTACGCCGCGCCGCAGGGCGGGCTCTTCGGCGTGCCCATCGTGGCCGAGAAAGTCCGCATGATCTTCGATCAGCGCGGCATCGACACGTCAATGAAACACACCCTCAAATCCATCGACGCCGGCGCGAAGCGCGCCACCTTCGAAACGGCGGAGGGATCCCAGGAGATGGAATACGATTATATCCATCTGATCCCGCCTCAGCGCGCGCCGGAGGTGATCCGCGCCTCCGGCCTCAGTTGGCCTGATAAATGGAAAGACCAAGGCTGGGTCGAATGCGACAAGTTCACTCTGCGTCATCTCCGCTATGACGATATCTGGGCTCTGGGTGACGTGGCCGGTGTGCCCAAGGGCAAGACTGCCGCTTCCGTCAAATGGCAGGTGCCAGTCGTCGAGGACGGCATCGTCAGCGCCATCGCCGGGACCGATGCGACCGAGCTCTACAACGGCTACACATCCTGCCCGATGATCACCCGCGTCGGGCGCGCCATGCTGATCGAGTTCGATTACAACAATGATCTGGTGCCCTCCTTCCCGGGCGTCATCGCCCCGCTCGAGGAGCTCTGGATCAGTTGGCTCATGAAAGAGGTCGCCCTCAAGGCCACCTATAACGCAATGCTGCGCGGCCGCGCTTAAGGAGACCTGCCATGAAGGAAATGACACTCAGCACCTTGATCGCCGTCTTCGAGGAAGTCTTCGGACGCGGCCTTTTCTGGGCCCTCGTGGTCGCCGCCGGGATTGTCACGCTGGCCTATATCTTCGTGCTCATCCGCGATCGTGCGGTGAGCTGGAAGAAATTTCTCACGGCCCAGCTCGCCATGCCTTTCGGCGCGGTTTTCGCCGTCTGGTTCCTGATGTGGATCACCCATTCGGGCCTCTCCGATCTCGGCGGCCCGATTGACCTGATCGTCATGCTCGGCGTTGCAGCCCTCGGTGCCATTGGCGCGGCGATCCTGGTCTACACGGTGCAATCCCTGCTCAGACCGCCTCAGGTCGGTGACGACATCTGACGCCATCAATACACCCACGAAAAAGCCCCCGCTGCTTGCGCTGCGGGGGCTTTCCTTCGTCTGTTCCTGGCCTCAGATCCCGGAGACCTGGACCGAGGTGTTCTCTTCGAGCTTGATCGTGCCTTCCTTGCGGATGTGGCTCTCCACCACATCCCAGATCTTCGGGCCTTCCGTGCCCTCGTTGACACTCGCCCAACCCGCGACGACATAGTTCTTCGCCGGGTCGATCGGCTCACCCGTCTTGAGAAGTGTCATGTTCGAGATCCGCTCGCCCTGCGGCTTGCTGACGTCGACGGAATAGCCCATCCCGCCGATGCGGACCATGTCACCACCCTGCTGGTAATAGGGATCGGGGTTGAAGATGTTGTCGCCGACATCCTCGAGAATCACCTTGATGAACTCGCCGGTCATCTCGTTGCGGTAGGCCTCGCCGTAAGACATCGAGGTCACGTTCCAGATATCCTCGCGGGTGATCGGCTGGCCGGGCAGGATGCTCGGCCCCCAACGCACGCCAGGGCTCATGGCGATATCGGCATCGCGCTCGGAGATGAGCGCGTTGCAGATGAGATCATCCCAGGAGCCATTGAAATTGCCGCGGCGGTAGAGAAGATCATCGGTTTCCCCGATCACCTCCTCAAGCTCGGCCTTGTAAGGCGCGCGTTGCTCGTCGATCAAGGCCGCCACATCGGCATCCGGCTCGATCACGTCCGAGAAGATCGGGATCAGCTTGTGACGGAAGCCCATCATCTTGCCTTCGCGCACATCCAGATCCACGCGGCTGACGAATTTCCCGTTGGATCCTGAGGCGATCAGGATGGTATCGCCCACCAGAACCGGCTCGGGCAGCGCGTCATGGGTGTGGCCGGTCAGGATCACGTCGATTCCCTTGACGACGCTCGCCATCTTCTTGTCCACGTCAAAGCCGTTGTGGCTCAGGCAGACGACCAGTTCGGCCCCCTTGCCGCGCACTTCGTCGACCATCTTCTGCATGTTCTCGTCGCGGATACCAAAGCTGTAATCAGGGAACATCCAGCCGGGGTTGGCGATCGGCATATAGGGGAAGGCCTGACCAATCACGGCGATCTTCACGCCACCCCGCTCGTAGAACTCATAGGGCTTGAACTCGGCCGCCGGTTCATCCCACATGGCGTCGAAAATGTTCTGACCCATGGCATCGAAGGGCAGATCAGCGACGATCTCGCGCACCCGGTCTTGCCCCAGCGTGAATTCCCAGTGGAAGGTCATCGCATCGGGCTTCAATGCGTTCATCACGTTGACCATGTCCTGGCCTTCGGTTTGATAGCAGGTGTAGGAGCCATGCCAGGTGTCGCCGCCGTCGAGCAGCAGCGCATCGGGCCGGTCTGCCCGGATCGAATTGATCACGGTGGCCACGCGGTCGAGCCCCCCGACCTTGCCGTATTCCTTCCCGAGCGCCGCGAAATCATTATAGGTCAGGGCGTAGTGGCTGGGGCTGCCATCCTCGATCCCGTAGAGCTTGCGGAAATCGGCGCCGGTAACATGGGGCACCGCGCCCTTGTTGCTTCCCACTCCGATATTGATCTCCGGTTCGCGGAAATAAATCGGCTTCATTTGCGCGTGGATGTCCGTCACGTGGATCAGGCTCACGTTGCCGAAGGTATCGAACTCCAGAAGCTGATCCTGCGTAAGTGCCTGCTGCGCGGCAAGGCGGGCCCAATTGCCGAAGCCGCTCGCGCCGTAAAGCGCCGAAGCGGCCATGGAAACCTGGAGAAAATCACGACGAGAGATCATGGGGAAGAGACCTTTATGCTCTGCATCAGCCCCTACATATGCACAAAAGCTAATGCGTTTTTACGAAAAAAGACCCGCGCGAGACAAGGCTCGCGCGGGTCTGCGGTTCAGATCAGTTGCGGACTGACGGACCTTCGACAGAAAGGCCGTTACCGCGGGAGGCGACATAGAGTTCAAGCGCCACGAACTCGGGGCTGCCCGGGCTGTAGGTTTCTGCGCGCGTGTCACGAATGCAGCCCTTGAAGCGGCTGTGAGCACCGGTGAGCCTGGCGTTTTTCAAGCGGTAGACAGGGAACCCGTTGATCTGGCCCTGGCTCAGGTGGTCCGCGCGGATCATCATGCCATAGCTGTCTTCATGGCAGTTCACGCAGCCCAGTTCGAGCTGGCCCGTGCGGGTGTAGTAGAGCTCCTTGCCCTGCTCCCACATCGCTTCGGCAGGGCCGTCTGTGGCCACGTCGACGGTCTCGCCGCGTCCGACCGAGGCGATCAGCGCTTCCATCGGCAGCGCGCCTTCCTTGTCGTAGGCCCAGGGCTCGGCACCCATCCGGTTCTCACGACAGTCATTGACCTGCATCTGGATCGTGCGGACTTCTTCAGCCTCATCGTTCCACTTGGGGTAGGTTGCACGAACCTTCTGCATGGACTCGTCCGGCGTGCCATGACAACTCGCACAGGACTTGTCTTCGCTGCCTTCGGCCGTGTTCCAGATTTCGCGCCCCTGCTCGGCATACATCATGCCGGGATTGTCGAAATCGTCGGCCTGCATCACCTGTGTCTCGTCCGAGCGGAAATGCCAGCCTGACATGACGGTATCCATCACATCCTCAAGATGCGCAGGCGCAGGCGCCTTCGTTGTCATCTCGATTTCACCGTTCAGGATCAGCGTGTCATCGTCCGGTTCGGCCGCACCTACGGCAGGCAGGGCCATCGCGACCACGCCGACGAAAGTCATTGTCTTGAAGTTCATGTAAATCCTCCCTTGGAAAGCGCTCCGCCCTTCTTGCGAGGCGAAGCGCCCATGATGTTGTATTCAGCCGACTTCCACCGGCTTTGCGTCCTCGTAGACCGAGCCGTCATCGTCATACCAGGTAAACTGGAACTCGCCTGCTTCGGGCACTGTCGCCTCGAACTCGAAGTAGGGGTTGGTCGAAATCGCCGGCTCCATCGTCACGTCGATCACGTTGGTGCCGTTGAAAGCACATACGAAGCGATTGATGATCGAACGCGGGATCTGGTTGCCGTCGCTGTCCTTGCGCTGGCCCGATTCCATCTTGTGGCTGATCAGGGTCTTGATCATCACCACTTCGCCCGCCTCGGCCGATCTCGGCGCTTTCACGCGGGGTCTTACACCTTCTGCCATGTCTTGGGTCTCCTTGCTTAGCCGCCGCAGCCGCCGATTGTAACTTTCACGTTCTGGCTGGCTTTTGCGAAGCTGCCATCCGCCATCTTGGCGATCGCCACCACGTCCTGCGTGCCCGCAAGACGGATCCGCGTCGAGGCGCTCTGGCTACCCGCCAGCTCACCGAAGTTGAACGTGGCCACGCCCGGTGTGGGGTTGCCCATCGCCAGAACCATGATGGCCGTCGCGCCTTCCGCCTCGACACTGATCGGAACGGTGTTGCCGTTTTCGGCGATTTCGGGCGCTGTCAGCGTTACGCCGCCATCCATGACGTCCGCCCCACCGGTGAACTCTGCGATTGCATCGTCACCCGTGGCCGCGAAGGCCTGAACGGGAAGCATCGTCATTGCCAGGGCACCTGCTCCGAGGGCCATTGTTTCGCGTCTTGAGAAATTCATCGTCATCTCCTTCGATCTCTCGTTAGGGAGCGGCCCAGAGCCTACTCCTCCTTCAGCGTCATGAGAAACGCCACGACATCTTCGATCTGTTCGGCGCTGAGAAGCGGTCCGAACGAGTCATCTGCTGCCTTGCCTGTGTAGGCGTTGCCCGGGCGCACAAACCCGTCGACCTTGTAGTACGCCGGCATCATCGTGCCGTCGTAGGTCTTCTTCGCATTCGCCACGATCCCGCGGATATCAGCCTCGGTCCAGCGATCTGCGACACCATCAAGCATCGGCCCGATCTCACCCTGAAACGGCACATCCGCGAGTGCGCTCACCTGGTGACAGGCAACGCAGTTGCCAATTCCCTTGTCGCCAACGACCTTCGCGCCGTTTTCCGCGTTTCCGGGCTTGCCGGTCAGCGACATCTCGACAGCGCCGTAGTCGTCGTACTTGACCTGCTTGGGCGCGACCACGTCGGCGTGTGCCGCCCCGGCCGCCAGCGTTGCCGCCAATGCAATTGTTGTGAACCTCATATTTCCTCCCTGGGCTACCCATGTCTCGGGCTGAGTTAGCTTTGTATACATTAGAGGACCGCCTGTGCGAAAAGCAACATCAAATTCACGAAAGTGAATAATTGCAAGTTTTCAGCCGGTCCCCGCGCCCTGCGTTTGCCGTGTTTCAGTCAAAGCTTCCGTTGCTGCGCTCCTGAATTCGCCGCGCGTGATAGCGCTGGAAATCCTCCCCGTTATCAAGCGCGTAACGCTTCTCCTTGACCCAGGTAAGCATGTCCAGAACCGTGCCCTTGCCGAAGGCACCGGGCATCGTGGCCACGGCCGCTTGCGGCGCGCTCATCCCTTCGGGGACCTCCTCGGGCAGGAACACCATCGTCGGAGTGAACAGGAGCCCCCATTTGCGCGCCATGTCCGACTCGCCACGCGCATCGCCGTCGAAGTCGACAACTTCCGTCGCGCCATGCAGGTTGAGCTGCACCACGAAGAAGTTCTCGTTGATATAGTCGGCCACTTCCGGATCGGGAAAGACCTCCTTGTGCATCTTGGCGCAATAGATACATCCACGCTGCTCCACAATCAGCATCAGCCGCTTGCCTTCGTCGTTGGCTTCGCCGAGATCCTCACGCAGATCCTTGAACGTCTCGCGCATCCAGTCCGCCTTGTGCAGGCCGTCATCGCCCAGCTCCGCGGCGGTGCCGGGCAAGGCCAACAGCGCGGCCGCGGCAATCAGACTCATCAGCTTCTTCATGTCTCATCCTCCCATTTGCAGGTTCTCGACGGATCAGCCCATCGATTTGAAGCTCGGGAATGTCTCGAGCATCCAGTTCGCGATCGCGTTCATGCTGTCGGTCGCGATCAATATGGCGAAAACGATCAGCATGACGCCCATGACCTTCTCGACATGGCCCTGGTAGGCTCGAAAGCGCACCATGAGCGCCAGGAACGGCCGCGCGAAGACCGCCGCCACGACGAAGGGCGCGGTCATGCCGATCCCGAAGACCGCGAGCAGGCTCGCACCGCGCCAAAGATCGCCCATGCCACTTGCCACCATCAGGATCGTGGCGAGAATCGGCCCCACGCAGGCGCTCCATCCAAAGCCGAATGCCAGGCCCATCACATAGGCGCCGAAGACCGTCGAAGGATCTGCCGTGCTTTCCACCTTGGCTTCACGATAGAGCAGGCCAATGCGGATTATCCCGAGGAAATGCAGGCCGAAAACAAAGATGATCGCCGCTGCGACATAGCTCAGCGGCTGCTTCCACTGGGCAAAAGCCTGTCCCAGCGCTGTCGCCCCGAGCCCCATCAGCATGAAAATCGTCGTGACCCCCAGCGCGAACATGAGTGACGAGACGACAAGACGGCTCTGCGCGCCCTTGTTGATCTGCCCGTCCCCGCGCAGCTCCGCCATCGAAATGCCCGCCATGTAGCTCAGGTAGAACGGCACCATGGGGAGGATGCAGGGCGTGAAAAACGCCACCAGCCCGGCAAGCGCCGCGCCCCAGTAAGTGACTTCCGCCATCATCGCTCAATTCCTTGAATCATTCACATATTCATATTATGTTGATCGAGTTCTAACAGTCAATGAAAGCCATGCTGATCCGTCTCCTCTCATCCGTCCTGTTCGCGCTCGCCTGCACGCTGCCCCTGCGGGCAGAAAGCACGACCGAAGCCCGCGGCGTTGCCGAGGGCGTCGCGTTGCTGATGGTCGAGCAGAAGGGGTGTCACTATTGCGAGGATTGGCATGAAACGATTGGCCCGGCCTACCCGAAGACAGATGAGGGCGCATACGCCCCCCTGCACAGCGTCATGATCTCCGCCGACCCGCCCGATGGCGTCGAATATGCGCGCCCGGTGCTGTTCACGCCGACGTTCCTTCTCCTGGAAGACGGTGAGGAAATCGGCCGGATCGAGGGCCATCCGGGAGATGACTTCTTTTGGGGGCTGCTCGGAATGCTGCTGGAAGAGAAGACCGGCTTTGCCAAGGCCGATGATGACGGCGAACAGATCAACTGACACCCGGTGATCAACGATGCTATAACAAGGCAGAATGCCGAACCGGCGGCAACAGGAAGGAGCCGAGGCCATGGGCCTACCCCAGTTTTCGGAAGACCTCAGCGAGGCGGAGCTAGACCGCTTCATGACAAACGCGACGACCGCGTCCAACTTCCTCAAGACAGTCAGCCATGAGGGCCGCCTGATGATCCTGTGTCACCTCGTGACAGGCGAGAAATCGGTGACCGAGCTCGAGAGCCTGCTCTCGGCACGTCAGGCCGCCGTGAGCCAGCAGCTCTCGCGCCTGCGCCTCGAAGGCCTTGTCATCCCGCGCCGCGAGGGCAAGACGATCTATTACCGCTTGGCAGACAATCGGCCCAAGCGTATCCTCGAACTGGTCTACGAGCTTTTCTGCGAAGAATAGCCACAACAGACATACAACGGACGTGAAGGGAGGCGCGGATGTTGGATCTCATTTCGGAAAACGCATTCATTGCGCTTGCAGGCCTTGCGGGGGGCGCACTGCTCGGCCTTGCCGCGCGGCTCGGCCGGTTCTGCACGATGGGCGCGATCGAAGACATGCTCTACGGTGACAGCACCCTTCGCATGCGCATGTGGATCCTCGCGATCGGTCTGGCCGTGATCGGCACCTTCTCGCTTCTCGGGCTCGGTCTCGTCCCACTGGAGCAGAGCTTCTACCTCTCGATCACCTGGATGCCGCTGGCCTCTGTGGTTGGCGGACTGATGTTCGGCTACGGCATGGCGCTGGCGGGCCACTGCGGCTACGGCGCGCTGGCGCGGCTCGGCGGAGGCGACATGCGCTCTTTCGTCATCGTGCTGGTCATGGGCGTGACAGCCTATGTCGTGCTCTCCGGCCCCCTCGCCTACCTGCGCGTCTGGGCCTTCCCGCAAAGTGACGCGGCCACGGCGCCAGGGCTGGCCCATGCGCTCTCCGGCATCACGGGTATCGCCATCTCGTCCCTCGGCATCGCGATCGGCGTCGCGATAAGCCTTGCCGCGCTGGCCTCCCGCGAGTTCAGGGAGAGCCCCGCCTCCGCTTTCTGGGCCGCTGTCGTCGCGACCGCCATTGTCTCGGGCTGGTGGGCCAGCGGCTACATTGCCGCCAACGGCTTCGGCGCTTTCCCGGTCGTCTCCCACAGCTTCAGCGCCCCCGTCGGCGAAGCGCTCATCTTCGCCATGACCGCCTCCACGGGCCTGCCCTCCTTCGCGGTCGGCTCGGTGGCGGGCGTTCTGATCGGCGCCTTCATCGGCTCGCTCATCAAGGGGCATTTCCGCTGGGAAGCCTGCGAGGACCCGCGCGAGCTCAAGCGCCAGATCCTCGGCGCTGTCCTGATGGGGTCGGGCGCGGTGATCGCCATGGGCTGCACAGTGGGACAAGGGCTTTCAGCCTTCTCGACACTCAGCTTTTCGGCCCCGATCACTTTCGCGGCGATCTTCGGCGGCGCAGCACTGGGCCTGCGCCACCTGATCGAGGGTTTCCAGCCGGCCGAATGAGCCTATTTCAAGCGCGCTGCGGCCACGATCGCCCCGTGGCCCTCGGCCTGTACGAAAAGCGCGGCACGCTCCGGGTCACCGCCGATGTCGATCCGCATTTCCAGCGGCGCGCGCATGTCCCAGTCGCGCAGAACATCCAATTCGGTCACGATATTGGCATAGCTCAGTTCTTTCCCCGCATTCTCTCCACGACGGATCTTCACCGTTTCTCTGGTCTTGTAGCGCACCAGAACCAACGACATCTTCCGCTTGGCCATGCCGCCCGCCTCGGGCGCACGCGCCGTCACCCGCGCGCTCGCACCTTCCGATTGAACATCGAGCATGACACGCTGGCCTTGCGACTGGTGCTCCTTGATCAGCTCCTTTACATCCTTCGGATAGGTGCCGATCACATGCTGCTGCCCCTGCACGATCATCTGTGGCGTGTAGACGGAGCGCCGCCCGCCCGCTCGCGCATAGGCCCGCTGGCGCTCGGAGAAGGACGGGCTGGCAAAGACATCTTTCCAGCCGATATAGTCCCAATAATCGACATGCAGGCCCAGCGCGAGCACA
>JAWLEL010000350.1:0-3205 GCA_041686165.1 Lentibacter sp. | reverse complement strand
AACATCGACGGCGCAAACCCCTTCGGGCAGGGCGTCTGGCAGGGTGGCGGTGTCGGCTTTCGCTGGGAAGAGGGCATCAAGATGCGAAACTGAAGCGTCCCGAAACGACCACTCTCCGGCTCTTCTTGAGAGCCCCCGGGGTCGACCCACCGTCGATATCGGGCGCGACGCGGCCGGAGTATCAGGGCCTCACCACGGCCTGCCTTGTGTGCATGACATCAGGTCTGCTTGTCATCCGAGTTGTCGTCATCGGAGTCTTTTTCCGGGTCGGCATAGTTGCCGGGATCGAAATCTTCAGGATCGAAGGCCTCTTCATCCTCGGCGAGCCCGGTCACATGCGTCGTCCCGGTTTCGTCGTCGTAATAAAGCCCGTAGGTTGCCCGCCCCTCGGATTTGTAGCGAAGATACTCATGTATCGCCGCATAGACGAATGCCACCACGAAGGGGAAAAGGATAATGGCGGCGATCAGGCGGACATCCATGGCGGCGCTCCTTGGCGGGTCGGTCGGGTGAGGGCGGGTTCAGCGGCTCTCGCGGTTGTCAGCCGCGGTTTTCTCGTGGGCTGGTCGGCCCGGATCTCTTGATTGCAAGCTGCCTCGAGAGTCGTTTGCTCCGTGCGAAACTTGCTCAGACAGGCGCGGGGTTCAAGCGATTTCTGCTGCCGGTCCCCTTGCCTGTTATTCCGGCAGGGGCGATTGCCTTTTCCTTGACAATTTTCCTATCTTTCAGGGCCGCGCATATGGTAGCGCGCGGCAGACGTGTCATGCCGGCCGCGGGCCTTTGCCCGGTGTCGTCTGCAGGTCCGGACCACACCCGCCGGGAGCGCACCGCGCGCTTCCAGCAGAGCAACTAGCAAAGCAACAGGACGTGACTATGAAAACAGGATTTATCGGGCTCGGCAATGTCGGCAAAAAGCTGGCCGGCAGCCTTGTGCGAAACGGTTTCGACACGGTTGTGCATGATCTCGACCATGCCGCCGCGCAAGCCTTCATCGAGCAGGGTGCGGGCTGGGCCGACACGCCTCGGCAGATGGCCGAGACCTGCGATGTGGTGATCACCTGCCTGCCCTCGCCGCTGGTCTGCTCGGAAGTGATGGAAGGGCCCGACGGCGTCCTTCACGGGCTTTCCGAGGGCAAGGTCTGGATGGAAATGTCCACGACTGACGAAGCCGAGGTCAAGCGCATCGGTGCGCTGGTGCGCGAAAAGGGGGCCTTCCCGGCGGAATGCCCCGTGTCCGGCGGCTGCCACCGCGCCGACACCGGCAATATCTCGATCTTCGTGGGCGGCGACAGGGAGACCTTCGAGAAGGTCCTGCCTCTGACAACGACCCTGGGCCGCCGCGTCCTGCACACCGGCCCGCTGGGCACGGCGTCGACATTGAAGGTGATGACCAACTACCTGGCCACGGCAAACCTGCTGACCTGCTGCGAGGCGCTCATCACCATGAAGGCGGCGGGCATGGACATGGCCACGACCTACGAGGCGATGAAGATCTCCTCGGGGACAAGCTTCGTGCACGAGACGGAAAGCCAGCTCATCCTCAACGGCTCGCGCGACGTGAACTTCACGCTGGACCTGATCCTGAAGGACATCGGCCTCTTCCAGACCATCGCCGAGCGCAACGGCGTTCCGCTGGAACTGTCGCCAATGGTCATCGACATCATGAAGGACGGTCAGGACCGCTACGGCACCCGCGCCAACACCGATGACATCATCCGCCGTCTCGAAGAAGCGACGGGCCTGTCCGTTCTGGCCGATGGCTTCCCGGCGGAGCTGGTTGATGACGAGCCGGAAGAAAAGGGCTACGAGGTCGTGCCTCCAGGCGTGCGCTGACGGGTCAGCCCACGCGCTCGCCGCGGCTCCAGACGCCCCGCAGGAGGGGCGTCTGCCCGGTGAGCCGGACGCGGATCACATCCCCTCGCCAGCCTGTCTCGAGCCTCCCCCTGTCGGTCAGCCCGGCCGCGCGCGCCGGGGTTTCGCTCACGCAGGCGACGGCGCGTGGCAGATCGTTCCAGCCCTCCGCCAGCCGGAAGGCGGCGAGCAGCAGCGCGGCAGGCACGTAGTCTGACGATACGATGTCCAGCAGCCCGGCCTCGGCAAGCTCGGCCGCCGCGACATTGCCCGAATGCGAGCCGCCGCGGATGAGATTGGGCGCGCCCATCATCACGGCGACGCCTTGGGCGCGGCAAGCCTCGGCAGCCTCCAGCGTGGTGGGGAACTCGGCGAACCCGACGCCGTTCGCACGCGACCTGGCAACCTGCTGCGCCGTCGTGTCGTCATGGCTTGCCAGGACCGCGCCGAGCCGCTCCGCCTCGGTCACGGCACCGGCTTCGTGTCTGGCCCCGAGCCGCTCCTGAAGGCTCTTGAGCTCGGCAACGTGTTCGGCGAATTCCTCGTCGCTCATGCCGCGCTTCTTGGAGATATAGGTCTTGAGCGCCGACAAGTCGCGGAACTGGCGCTGGCCGGGTGTGTGGTCCATCAGGCTGACGATGCCGACACGGTCATCGGGCCGGAACTGGGCCAGCTCTTCGAGCAAGGTCTCCGAGCAGATCTCGGCGCGCAGGTGCAGGAAATGGCTTATCTTGAAATGGCCCGCCGCGCGGGCGGCCAGCAACTCGTCGGCCAGCGCGCGCGCATAGGCACCATGGCCGCTCTGCCGCGAATGGATGGAGCCCGCGCGCAGCGCGTCGAACACCGTCGTGATCCCGGTCGAGGCCAGTTCGGCGTCATGGGCGACCAGTGCAGGCAGATGCGGCCAGTCCACTTCCGGGCGCGGCTCGATATGGCGTTCGAGATTGTCGGTGTGCAGCTCGACAAGCCCGGGCATGACGTAATCGCCCGCGCAGTCGATCGCATCGCGCGAGACATCCTCGCCCTCGCGGATCTCGGTGATGATCCCGTTCTCCATGAGAAGGCTGCCATGCACGACCTCGTCCGCGAGGACGAGCTTCGCATTGGCCAGATGCAAGGGCGCCGGCGCGGTGATCTCTTCAGCCGGGGTCATACCGTCCTGGGCGATGGGTGAATTCATGTCGATACTCATTTCCTGTCTTGCCCCGGGCAGATGCCGCAGCCTTTTGTTTCTGTTCCTGCTTCGTGACATGGCGATGACATCGCGGTTGCCGCCATGATCTCACGCCGCCTCGCGCCGAAGCGCGCGCAGGGCCGCTTTGACCGTCGTCTCCAGCGCGCCGTCATTTGACAC